>JAIRQK010000178.1 GCA_031256525.1 Campylobacteraceae bacterium | reverse complement strand
TCCTCCCCACACAGTTGGCCTCATCTCCCCACTTTAACAAGTAAAGTACTTTATTCCTGTTTCGTGTCTCTTTCCTCTGAATTTTGCCACCCTCGATGACCGCCCAGTTCACTTAGTGGGTCGAGCCTATCCTACTTGCCCTATTTAATCTGTTCAAAAATCATGCCGTCACAGTTTGTGTGTAATGGTAGTATGATTTTTGAATAGATAGACTGAGTGTGTTTCATAACAAGGTGGTGAAGAAAATATGTGGACCTAAAATGGAAGAATTGCATAATGATGAGCTTCATATTTGGTATTCCTCTTGATAAGTTGGTGTGGCATGTGGCATGTACAGGAGAGAAGTACTTTCAAAATTCTCTTCAGTAAACATGATGGGATGCAGCCTGTTGGAGTATCCAGGCACAGATGGGAGAACAATATTCAAATAAATATTAAAGAAATAAGTGGGAAGTTGTGGACAGGATTCATTTGCCTTAGAATAGTGGCCATTGGCAGGCTGTTGTGAATATGGCTTTGGTGTCCATTACATGGCTGATCCAGCAGCTGTTAGCTTGTCTGTATTTCTGTATTTCAAGAAGTTTGTTTTTCAATTATTGAAATGGAGACAGACATTTAATTCAGAGTCGGAAGTGACCATGGGACGGTATGTCTCATGAGAGGAACTAAGTATTTCAGAAACTGTTAAATAGTTACAATTATTTGTACTAATTCAACAAACAGATGGACAGAGAGATGGACTTTACAAAGCTAATAGGTGCTTTCCACAGTTTTGTGAACATGCCTTGAAAGAGGTTATTTTGGTATGGAAACATTGTGAAACTTTGTGTTACTATAGTGTATATATTATTAATAAAGTAATAAATATTATCAATGTTACACTTATTATATTGATTTTGCTTTTTGCGTATATAGACAATATGACTTATATGGTTGCAATTCTTGGTGTTGCTTCAGCTGGTATTGCGATTGCTATGAAAGATATGTTTATGAATATGTTAGGCTGGATGGTAATGGTTTTTGGTGGAAGTTTTAGAGTAGGAGATAGGATAAAAGTACGTAAAGATGACTTATCTTATGTTGGAGATATTATCGATATTTCACTGATGAGGATAACAATTTTAGAAGATGTTACTCTAACTACCTATTTAGAAAACAGACGTGCAGGAAGGGTTGTTTTTATACCAAATAACTATATTTTTACGACATTGATAGCAAACTATACTCATTCGACTCTAAAAACTGTTTGGGACGGACTATATATAACGATAACATTTGACTCAAACTATAAAAAAGCGATGTATATCATAAAAGAGATAACTAAAAAGTATTCAAAAGGTTATACTGATATTGCAAGAAAGCAGCTAAATTATCTTAGACGCGAGTACAATCTCAGAAATACAAATGTCGAGCCTCGAATATTTTCTTTCATTGAACCACACGGTTTGACTTTGCATGTGTGGTATATGACAAATTCGTATGCTGCACTTGCTTTGAGAAGTACATTAAGCGGAGAGATAATTGACGCAATAAATAAAGAGAACGATATAGTCATAGCATATCCAACGCAAACTTTAAATTTAAGACAAGCTCCAAAAGTCCAAGCACCTTTAAATGAGACTGTCGAGTTTAATTAAAAAATGAACCATACTCCTTTGCACACAAGACCAAAAGTTTTTTTTAAAACTTTTGGTTGTAGAACAAATATTTATGATACACAAGTGATGATAGAGAATTTAAAAGATTTTGATTTGACAAATGATGAAAATGATGCTGATATAGTCGTGATAAATTCTTGCACAGTTACAAATGGTGCAGATAGTAGCGTAAGAGCATATGCAACAAAACAAGATTCTGCTGGAAAAAAAGTTTTTTTAGTTGGGTGTGGAGCATTTAGCGAAGGTGAAAAGTTGTTTAATAAAAATAGACTTTTTGGAGTTTTGGGACACTCTGAAAAAGAGAATATTAATGAGCTTTTGTTTAGCAAAACCCCATTTTTTAAAATCGGAGACTTAAACTTCATAGATAAAACGATAGTAAGTAGCTATGAGGGCAAATGCAAAGCATATATAAAAATTCAAGAGGGGTGCAATTTTAATTGTAGTTACTGTATCATACCAAGCGTTCGCGGACACTCTCGCAGTCAGGAAGAGAAAAAAATTTTAGAGCAAATTGAGAATTTGGCAAACAACGGATATGGCGAATTTGTATTAACCGGCACAAATGTAGGAAGTTACGGAAAAGATAAAAAATCATCTTTGGGAAATTTACTAAAAAACATAAGCAAAATTAGAGGCGTAAGAAGAGTTAGACTTGGAAGCGTTGAGCCTGTCCAAATTGATGATAATTTTAGAGAAATTTTAAAAGAGTCTTGGCTTGAAAAACATTTGCATATTGCACTACAACATACAAACGAGAGTATGTTAAAAATTATGAGAAGAAGAAATAGCGTAAAAAGTGATTTGCAGCTTTTTTGCGAATTAGAAGAGTTGGGCTATGCCCTTGGAAGTGATTTTATAGTTGGACATCCGGGAGAAACTGATGCGATATGGAAAGATTCAAGAGAAAAACTCAAAGAGTTTCCATTGACACATTTACACGCTTTTTGTTTTTCACCAAGAAAAGGAACACATTCGGCTACCTTAAAACAAGAAGTAAATGGAGTAGTTGCAAAGCAAAGACTAAAAGAGTTAGTAAGTATCGTAGAGGAAAAAAATATAAATTTTAGAAATAAAAATAGTGTCTCTCTTGAAGTGTTGATTGAGGAGAAAAAAGGTAATTTTTATACCGGTTACGACCAATTTTATAATAGAGTTTTTATCACAAGTAAAGAAGATATTACGAAAAAATGGGTTACAATAAAAAATTATGAAATAAAAAAAGAGGGCAATTATGGAGTTTTTTAAAATGGGCAAATTACAAATAGTTGTAATGTCTTTTTCTGTTTTGGTTCTATTGTCTTTGTACATTTCTTACAAAAATTCTCCAAAGCCTATAGATTTGGATAGATATGATAACCTTTTGCAAACCAAGCAGATTGAAAGTGTAAAAATTTATGAAAATGAGCTTATTATATACACCAAAAAGGATATATTTAGTATATATAAAGATGTTGTTGATTTAAATGAGTTGGCAAAATCTAACCCCATAAAAGTTACTGAGAGTTTTAGTGCTAAATTGCTACCAATTCTACTTTTATTTGCGATTTTAGCGATCATTTTTATATACATTAGAGGAAGCAGGAGAAATAGTTTCTCTCTTGAAGAGGAGAGGAAAAAGATATTTGAAAATGCAAATATCGCTATTGAATCCTCCGATTTTACTTCATCATCAAAAATAACTCCTTCGGTTTCAAATGTGAAGTTTGAAAATGTAGCGGGAATTGAAGAGGTCAAAGAAGAGCTTAGTGAGATTGTTGATTTTCTTAAAAATCCATCAAAATATAGAAAATTAAACATAAAACTTCCTCGTGGTGTTCTGCTTGTAGGACCTCCGGGAGTTGGAAAAACATTTGTTGCAAAAGCGGTTGCTGGAGAAGCTAATGTGCTATTTTTTTATCAAAGTGGAGCCTCTTTTGTGCAAATATATGTTGGAATGGGAGCAAAAAAAGTAAGAGAACTATTTTCTTATGCAAAATCAAACGCACCATCAATTATCTTTATAGATGAAATTGATGCTGTTGGAAAAGCAAGAGGTGGACTCAGAAATGATGAGAGAGAAGCAACGCTCAATCAACTTTTAACCGAAATGGATGGCTTTGATGATAACTCTGGTGTTATAGTGATTGGTGCGACAAATAAAATAGATATGATTGATGAAGCACTTTTGCGTTCGCAAAGATTTGATAGGAGAATTTTTGTTTCTTTGCCAGATTTTCACGATAGAGTTAAAATTTTAGAAGAGTATTTAAGGGACAAAAACCATAAAGTAGATGTGGAGAGTATAGCTAAAATTACGGTTGGTTTCAGTGGAGCGGCTATATCAACTTTGGTAAATGAAGCAGCTATAAATGTTTTAAGAAGAGGTGCTAAAAGCATAGAATTTGAAGACTTTTTAGCAGTTCGTGATAAAGTAATTCTTGGCAAAAAAAGATTGGTAATTTTTAACGAAAGAGAGAAAAATATACAAGCAACATATCAAGCAGCCAAAGCATTATGTGCATATTGGTTTGAGGTTGATTTTGATAAAATCTCTTTGATTGGCGATTTTACGAAAGATTATGATAAAGAGTTAGAATCTCGCACAGAATTAGTTTCAAAGCTAAAAGTTTTACTTGCTGGAGTTGCTATTTCAAAGATAAAATTTTCCGAAAGTTTTTCAAACAATAGTGAGGACATTTTCAAAGCAAGAGAGATAGCAAGGGAAATGGTTGAAAAATATGCGATGGGCGAAAAATTGATACCATTTACAAATGACATAGAAGCTATACTAAAAAGTGCTTTTGATGAGATTGCTGTGTTTTTGGAGGGTATGCAAAAGCCATTAGAGGAGATTGTTCAGATTTTGCTTAAAGAAGAGACCATTTCAAAAGCAAAAATCAAGGAAATTATGCGTGAAGCCTTCTGATGAAAAGTTGTTTTTAGAGTTTGAAAACGAAAGCCAATATTGCAAAAAAGCCTATAAAGATGAAGCATTAGATGTAATAGAAAATCTCTTTGAATGTAAAGAAAGGGTCGATGTACTCCAGCTTTTTTTGCCTATTTTAACCTCTGATGATTTAGATAAAAAATTAAAAGAAAAACTACAAAGCATAAAAAACAAGAATATTAAAATAGAGGTTTTTTTAAGAGAAAATTTTGGCGATAATACACTTTTACTAAAAGAGTTTTTTAAGGAGTTTGGAACGGTCTATTTTTTTAAGGATAAAAAATGATAAAAATTGGAGTTTTAACGCTTTCAGATAGAGCAAGTAAGGGAATTTATGATGATATATCAGGACAAACTGCAATTGAAATATTAAAAGAGTATATAAAAAATGAGTTTGAGGTCATTTATAAAGTTATCCCTGATGAGCAAGATGTAATTGAAGCGGAATTAATAGATATGGTTGATAAAAAAGAGTGTTGTTTGGTCGTAACAACAGGCGGAACAGGACCTGCATTGAGAGATGTAACTCCAGAAGCAACACAAAATGTTTGCCAAAAAATGATACCCGGTTTTGGTGAACTTATGAGAGCAGTTAGTCTGAAATATGTTCCAACTGCGATTTTATCTCGCCAAAGTGCTGGTGTAAGAGGAAAGTGTCTTATTGTAAATCTTCCGGGAAAACCAAAGTCGATTCGTGAGTGTTTAGAGGCTGTTTTCCCAGCAATTCCATACTGTATAGACTTGATAGAAGGTCCATATATAGAGTGTAATGAAGAGGCTATAAAGGCTTTTCGTCCAAAGAGTTAGGATATTAACATAAAAAATTATATAAATTTGAGCAAAAAACAAGAGTTTAAACTACTTAATTTTTGAAGTGCCATTTTTTTGCTCTTATCGCTATTAGAAGTTTGTTGTTGTTCTATAACTTTTTGATAACTATCATCTTTATTTATAGGTTCAAGGTTACCAATCAAGTCTGATGGGTAACCTTGTGTTAAAACACAGCCATTAAATAAAAATAGTAAAGTTATAACCATTGTTATTAATATACTTTTTCTATTCACCTTTTTCCTTTTGGAAATTTGTTTTTATTTTTAAACTACTGCTTTGCCACCATAATTTATGGGGATAGCTCTATAGTTTAACTATTATTTGCAAACATATTCATTCTTTAATGTCCATATTTATCTATATATGCCCTGTTAATTATCTCTCTACGTTCCGCATCAACTTCAACACACTTTCTTGACGCATCTCTAAAATCTCCCCATCTATCGTAGCTAGTTTTTACCTCTTGAAGACATTTTTCTTCTAATGCCTCTTGTTCTTCTTCACTTAATTGTTTCTCTTCAACTTTAGTTTCTTCTTTTTTCTCACAACCTGTAAAAATAGTAGTTGATACT
>JAIRQK010000089.1 GCA_031256525.1 Campylobacteraceae bacterium | reverse complement strand
GATTCCTTTGCCAACAAAAATCAAACGCTATACTGTACTAAAATCTCCTCATGTAAACAAAGATTCACGCGAACAATTTGAGATGAGAATTCATGCGAGAATAATTGACATTGTTTCAGCTACGACTGATACAGTTGATTCGCTTATGAAACTTGACTTAGCCCCAGAGGTTAATGTTGAAGTTAGAGCTATGGGTAAATAAGGGTAAATATATGGAATTTATAGTAGAAAAAGTGGGAATGAGCAGAACAATAAATGCTTCAAGTACCCCAGTTACTTTGTTGCGTGTTTTAGAGACTAAAGTTTGCGAGGTAAATGAGAACAAATCAGCATTGGTTGCTTATAGTAGTGGTAAACAGATGAATAAAGCTGTTGCTGGACAACAAAAAAAGTTTGGACTAAGTGCTGAGTTTAACCGTTTTGCAACACTTGAAAAAGTTGTTAATGAAACTGCTGGTGATTTAGATGTGTCAGGTTTGGATAGTGCTAAACTTGTGCAAGCAACTTTTACTAGCAAGGGAAGAGGTTTTTCCGGTGTTATTAAAAGACATGGATTTGCTGGTGGACCTGGTGCTCATGGTAGTAGGTTTCACAGACGTTCAGGTTCTATTGGTAACCGTGAATGGCCGGGTCGTGTTCAAAAAGGTAAAAAAATGCCAGGACATTACGGAAATTCGACAGTGAGCGTAAGAAGCGATGTTGTATCTTTTGATAAAGCAAATGGAATTTTAGTAGTTAAAGGTTCAGTTTCTGGTGCAAATGGTGCACTTGGAAGAGTAAGGATTGTTAAATGAGTAAAGAAGCAGTAAAAGCTATTGTTTTGGATGCAAAATTAAAAAAATCTGGTGATTTTGAGCTTCCAGAAAACTATAGCGAAATTAATCCGCACAACCTATATTTATATGTAAAATCTTATGCAGCTTCTTTGCGTGCAAATAGTGCTTGTACAAAAAATAAAGGAAGCGTAAGCGGTGGTGGTAAAAAACCTTGGAGTCAAAAAGGTAGGGGTGGCGCAAGAGCTGGTAGTTCTCGTTCATCTGTTTGGGTAGGCGGTGGTTCAGCTTTTGGACCAAGAGGAAATAGAAATTATGATTTAAAAGTTAATAAAAAGCAAAAGAAATTAGCACTTGAATATGCTTTATATGAAAAAGCAAGAATTGGTTCATTATATATAGTAGACTCATTAGAGATTTCGTCAGGCAAAACGAAAGATGCTGCAAATATTCTTAAAAAATTAAAATTAAGAGATGCTCTTTTGGTAAAAGATTTGGTTGATGAAAAAACATTTCTAGCTTTTAGAAATTTAAACAATAGTTATGTTGCAGATATTAACGAATTAAATGCTTATATGGTTGCAACATTTCATGCTGTTGTTGTTGAAAAATCTGTTTTAGAAAACATTACGAAAGAGGGCTAAAAATGGCAGATATTACTGATATTAAAGCAATACTTTATACTGAAAAAAGTTTAAGCCTTCAAGAAGAGGGAACAGTTGTTATACAAACTTCTCCTAAGATGACTAAAAATGGGCTAAAAAATGTTCTTAAAGAGTATTTTAGTATTGCACCGTTAAAGATTAACTCTTTGCGAGTTAATGGAAAAGTTAAAAAGTTTCGTGGAGTCGTTGGTAAAAGAAATGATTATAAAAAATTCTATGTTAAGTTGCCAGAAGGTGCTAAACTAGAAAATACAGAGGTGTAAATATGGCGATAAAAACATATAAACCGTATACCCCGTCACGTCGTTTTATAAGCGGACTTGATAGTGGAGATATTACAGCAAAACCAAGTGTTCCATCACTTCTTGTAAAACTCCCAGTTACTGCTGGTAGAAATAGTTATGGTCGTATTACTTCAAGACATAAAGAGGGTGGTGCTAAAAAACTATATAGAATTATTGATTTTAAAAGAAAAAAATTTGATATTCTTGGAAAAGTTGAAGCAATAGAGTATGACCCAAACAGAAATTGTCGTATAGCACTTATTTGTTATGCTGATGGAGAGAAGAGATATATTTTACAACCTTCAGGCTTGAAAGTTGGAGATGTTATATCTTCTGCTGAGAGTGGACTTGATATAAAACCGGGTAATGCAATGAAACTAAAGAGCATTCCAATAGGTACAATTATTCATAATGTTGAATTGAAGCCGGGCAAAGGCGGTCAAATGGCTAGAAGTGCTGGTGGTTACGCTCAACTTATGGGTAAAGAAGAGAAATATGTTATCTTAAGATTGCCAAGTGGTGAGATGAGACAAGTTTTGGCTGAATGTATGGCAACAATTGGCGTTATTGGTAACGAAGATTGGTCAAATGTTAAAATTGGTAAAGCTGGTAGAAATCGCCACAGAGGTATTAGACCACAAACGAGAGGTTCTGCTATGAACCCAGTTGACCACCCACATGGAGGTGGTGAGGGCAAAAAGAACTCAGGTCGTCATCCAGTTACACCTTGGGGTAAACCAACCAAGGGTGCGAAAACTCGTAGAAAAAAAGCTAGTGATAAGTTGATTATCTCTAGAAGAAAAGGTAAATAACAATGGCAAGATCACTTAAAAAAGGTCCTTTTGTTGATGATAGTCTTTCTAAAAAAGTTCTATCAGCAAAAGCATCTAATGATAATAAACCAATTAAGACTTGGTCAAGAAGAAGTACAATTACTCCTGAAATGATCGGACTTACTTTTAGTGTGCACAATGGAAAAGTTTTTGTTCCTGTATATGTAACAGAAAATCATATCGGATATAAACTTGGAGAGTTTGCACCAACAAGAACATTCAAGGGTCATAAAGGCTCTGTTCAGAAAAAAATTGGCAAATAGGGGATAAAGTATGAGTAATGCAACATTAAAATATATTCGCTTGTCTCCAATTAAAGCAAGACTTATCGCAAAAGAGGTTCAAGGTATGAATGCAGAATTAGCACTTGCTTCATTAGAGTTTACACCAAATAAAGCAGCTAAAGTTATCTCTAAAGTGATTGCTTCAGCGGTTGCAAATGGTGGATATGAATCAAATGAGGTTATTGTCTCTTCTTGTAGAATAGATCAAGGTCCAGTCCTAAAAAGATTTACTCCAAGAGCTAGAGGAAGTGCAACGCCAATAAGAAAACCTACTTCTCATGTATTTGTTGAAGTTAGTAAAAAAGCAAAGGAAGATTAATATGGGTCAAAAAGTAAATCCAATTGGTCTAAGACTTGGAATTAATAGAAATTGGGAATCAAGATGGTTTCCGAGCAAACAAGTATTAGCTTCTAATATCAAAGAAGATTATGAAATTAGAAAATTCTTGAAAAAAGAGCTCTATTATGCAGGAATTAATCAAATTTTAGTTGAAAGAACAGCTAAAAAACTTCGTGTTACGGTTGTAGCTGCAAGACCGGGAATTATTATCGGTAAAAAAGGTTCTGATATTGAGAAATTGAAAGAAAAACTTCAAAAAATAGTTAATAAAGAAGCAGCTAATAAAAAAGAAGCAGTTAAAAAAGAGGTTAATGTAAACATTAAAGAAGAGAGACGTCCACAAGCCTCTGCTCAACTTGCAGCTGAAAATGTTGCTATGCAGTTAGAGAGAAGAGTTGCTTTTAGACGTGCTATGAAAAAAGTTATTCAAGGTGCACAAAAATCTGGTGCAAAAGGGATAAAAATATCTGTTTCTGGGAGACTTGGCGGAGCTGAAATGGCAAGAACAGAGTGGTATTTAGAAGGAAGAGTTCCTCTTCATACCTTAAGAGCGAAAATTGATTATGGTTTTGCAGAAGCTCACACAACTTACGGAATTATAGGCGTTAAAGTTTGGATATTTAAAGGCGAAGTTTTAGCTAAAGGTTTACAAGTTGAAAAAACTGAAGAACCTAATAAAAATAAAGCTCCTAAAGCAAAGAGAGGTAAATAGTTATGCTGATGCCCAAAAGAACTAAATATAGAAAGCAGATGAAAGGTCGTAATCGCGGCAAAGCTACTCGCGGAGCGAGTATTGCTTTTGGCGATTTGGCTATTAAGGCTGTTGAGGCAGGAAGAATTGATTCTCGTCAAATTGAGGCAGCTCGTATTGCGTTAACAAGACATGTAAAACGTCAAGCAAAAACATGGATTCGTGTTTTTCCAGATAAACCACTTACTGCTAAACCGCTTGAAACGAGAATGGGTAAAGGTAAAGGAAGCGTTGAGAAATGGGTTATGAATATTAAGCCGGGTCGTATCATTTATGAAATTGCTGGCGTTGATGAAGAATTGGCTCGTGAGGCTTTAACTTTAGCTATGCATAAGCTCCCTTTTAAGACAAAAATTATAACTAGGGAAAGTGAAAATGAAATTTACTGATTTAAAAGATAAAAACATTCAAGAGCTTAAAGTGTTATTAAAAGAGAAAAAGGTGCTTTTGTTTACATTAAAACAGAAGCTTAAAACTATGCAGCTGACAAACCCTAATGAAATTCGAGAAGTCAGAAAAGATATTGCAAAAATTAGTACAGCAATATCAGCAAGCAATATAGAGTAATAGGGGTAAAAATGACACTAAAAAGAGAAATTCAAGGTGTAGTTCTTCAAAAAGCGGGAGATAAAACTGCAACTGTTTTGGTTGAACGTCGCGTTATGCACCCAAAATATAGAAAAATTGTGAAAAGATTTAAAAAATATTTAGTTCATGATGAAAAAAATGAGGCTAAAGCGGGAGATGTGGTCTTAGCAGTTGAGTGCAGACCGCTTTCAAAAAGAAAATCGTTTCGCCTTAAAAAAATTGTAACAGCAGGAGTTGAGTAATGGTTCAAAGTTTTACTAGACTCTCAGTTGCTGATAATAGCGGTGCGAAAGAGATTATGTGTATTAAGGTATTAGGTGGTAGTAAAAAAAGATACGCAACAGTAGGAGATGTCATAATTGCCTCTGTAAAAAAAGCTATACCTAATGGAAAGATTAAAAAAGGTCAGGTTGTAAAAGCTGTTATCGTTAGAACAAAAAAAGAGATTCAAAGAGAAAATGGGTCTTTGATTCGCTTTGATGAAAATGCAGCAGTTATACTTGATAATAAAGGCGAACCAGTCGGTACTCGTATATTTGGACCGGTAAGTCGTGAAGTTAGATATGCTAATTTTATGAAAATAGTATCTCTAGCACCGGAGGTTTTATAATGGCGACAAAGTTAAAAATTAAAAAAAATGATATGGTTAAAATTATAGCTGGTGATGATAAAGGGCAAACTGGAAAAGTTGTGAAAGTTTTGCCTAAAACCTCACAAGTTATAGTTGAGGGTTGTAAAATAGCTAAAAAAGCTGTAAAACCAAGCGAAAAACACGAAAAAGGCGGATTTGTCAATAAAGAGATGCCTATTCATGTATCCAATGTTGCAAAAGTCGAGGAATAATATGAGTGTTGCATTAAGAGATAAATATAAAAAAGAGATTAGACAAGTTTTGCAAAAAGAGTTAGATATTAAAAACCCAATGCTAATTCCTTCTCTTGAAAAAGTTGTTATAAGTGTTGGTGCTGGTGATTCTGCAAAAGATATGAAAA
The DNA here is from genome assembly GCA_031256525.1 of Campylobacteraceae bacterium. Taxonomy (GTDB): domain Bacteria; phylum Campylobacterota; class Campylobacteria; order Campylobacterales; family Campylobacteraceae; genus JAIRQK01. Next base: position 1,330 of record JAIRQK010000089.1, on the reverse strand, counting down.
TTATGCAAAATATGACAGATACAATATCTTTGATAGCAGGACAAAAAGCTGTTATGACAAATGCAAACAAATCTGTTGCTGGCTTTAAAGTAAGAGAAGGTTTCCCTGTTGGAATAAAAGTTACTCTAAGAGGCAACAATATGTATAGCTTTTTAACAAAACTTATATCAATAGCTCTTCCAAGAGTTAAAGACTTTAGAGGTTTGCCAAGAAATGGTTTTGATGGTAGAGGTAGTTATAATTTTGGTCTAAATGAGCAACTAATGTTTCCAGAAGTTGAATATGATAAAATTATTAAAACTCACGGAATGAATATCACAATCGTTACAACAAGCAAAAGTGATAAAGAGGCTTTTAAATTATTAGAATTAATTGGAATTCCATTTGCAAAGGGACGTTTAAATGGCTAAAAAATCTATGATCGCAAAGGCTGCAAGAGCGCCTAAATTTAAAGTTCGAGGTTATACTCGTTGTCAAATTTGTGGAAGACCACATTCAGTATACAGAGATTTTGGCATATGCCGTGTTTGTCTTCGCAAAATGGCAAATGAAGGGTTAATTCCCGGACTTAAAAAAGCAAGTTGGTAAGGAAGTTTTATGATTAATGATTTAATTGCAGATGGTATAACAAGAATTAGAAATGCTTCTATGAGAAAATTAGAAGCAACCGAGCTTATTTATACAAAGGCTGTAGAGGCGATTTTGGTTATTTTCCAGAGTAAAGGCTATATAGAGAGTTTTAATGTAACCGAAAATGGTAATAAAAAATTCATAAATGTAATTTTAAAATATGATGAGTCTGGAAAACAAGTTATAAACGAAGTGAAAAGACTTTCAAAGCCTGGAAGAAGAGTTTATAAAGGTAAAAGCGATATACATCGTTTTAAAAATGGGTATGGAACGATAGTGGTAAGCACCTCAAAAGGTGTATTGAGCAATGATGAAGCTAGCAAACTTGGTGTTGGTGGCGAATTACTTTGCAGTATTTGGTAAAAAATTTTAGTTTTTATGGTATTCGATAACCATTCTAAATTAAGTAGACTTATCGTAGACAAGTAAAAAGGAAAAAGATGTCGAGAATTGGTAAACAACCTGTAAATATTCCTAATGGATTGGAAGTTAAGGTAGATGGAAATATTATCCACTTTAAAAAGGGAAATATTTCAAAAGAGTTAAATACTAAAGGTAATGTTTTAGTAAAAGTAGAGAATGATCAGCTTGTGTTTTTAGCAAAAGGTGAGGATAGACAAGAGAAGGCTTTCTGGGGAACATACAGAGCTTTATCAAACAACATTATTATTGGACTAACTTCTGGTTTTGAAAGAAAGTT
>JAIRQK010000083.1 GCA_031256525.1 Campylobacteraceae bacterium | reverse complement strand
AACAGATGTTGAGCTTGGCAAAAAATTAGGAATTTCAAGAAAATGTGTATGGGAAAAAAGGAAAAAATATGGTCTTTTCAAAAAACAGACAAATAGTGATTGAAAAAGAGGCTTTAACGACGCTTGGTCTTATGAAAGAAGGTACTTTATCTCCTGTTGAAAATTTTATGAACAAAGAAGAATCTTATCTCGTTGATAAAAATGGTACATATAGAGGGTTGCCATTTCCCTTATCTTTGACTTTTGCACCAAATGGAAAAAGAAATCAAGAGACTATTAAAAGTGCAAAAAAAGATGAGATTTTAGATATTTACTGCGAAGATAAAAAGGTAGGTTTTGTCAGAGTTGATGAAGTTTTTGAAATAGACCAAAAAGAGAAGATATATAGAATTTTTGATGATACAGAAGAGAATAAACCAATTATCAACCATCTCTTAAAAAAACTTGGAAATTTTGCTATTAGTGGCAATTTTGATATAGAATATGACGATATAAAAAAGATAAAAGATGAGATAAGTGCGAAAATTCAATCACTTAACGCAAAGGTTGTTTCTGCAATTATGATGGTCGCAAACCCATTTCATAGAGCTCACGAGAGACTTTTGCGTGTAACTTTGGAAAAGAGTGACTTGGTTGTGATATTTTTATTAAAACACTCTACAAATAGCGATTTATTGCCACTTGAGTATAGACATAAAGCATTACAATATTTTATTGAAAATTATGTTCATAAAAATAATATATTGATTATCCCTTTTGATAATACATACATTTATGCCAACAATAAAAATGCTATTTTAAAGTGTATTATCGCAAAAAATTTTGGTTGCAATAGAATAGCTTTTGGCGAATATCACGATGGACTTGGAATGTTTTATGATAAAAATCAAGTCAGAACTTCTTTGGAAAATTATAAAAATTTGATAAATGTTGATTTGGTGGCGAAATTGGTCTATTGCAATGAGTGTAACACATTGGTAAATGCAAAAACTTGTCCTCATGGGCATCATCGCCACATTAAGTATAACTCTAACTCTCTAATTGAGCTTTTAAGAAATGGTATTTTACCACCTGCGATTTTAATGAGAAAAGATATCTCTGCTATTTTACTTAGTCTCATTTTTCCAAATAGATTTAAAAATGTAACGCAAATTTATGATGACCTATTTCCCGGAATCGGACTGATTGAAACGCATAGCGATAGAGATTTTTATATTGAGCTGATGAAACTTTATCAAACAACATCTTTAACATAAAGAAGAAAAATATGCAAAAACTTTTTTTAACATTTTTTTATACAGGACTATCTCCAAAAGCTCCCGGCACGGCTGGAACGATTGCTGGTGCATTTGTGGCTTATTTCCTTGTTAAATATATTCCAATGGAAACTTTTATGCTGCTTACAATTGCACTAAGTATCGTAGGAATTAAGATAATTGACAAATATGAACAAGAGACAAAAACTCACGATAATGGACAAATTGTCATTGATGAAGTTGCTGGTATTTGGCTTGCTATGTGCATTAGTCTTTCGGTCTCATTTTTTCAAATTCTTCTATGTGTGATATTTTTCAGAATATTAGACATAACAAAACCATCTTTTATAGGAAAAGTCGACAGAAATGTTAAAGGTGGGCTTGGTGTTATGGGCGATGACTTACTTGCTGGTGCATTTGCTGGTATATTTGCTTACGCATCTTGGCATTTTTTACAACAAATAGAATTTTTCACACTTTATAATTTCTGATATAAGACTTTTGCTGAAAAACTGAGGACTTTAAGTCCTCAAGAAAATATTTTTATAAACCAACTCTTTTCATAACATCATCAAACTCTTTCCCAGTCATATTTCTGATAATGCCCTCACACCCTGATGACATATCTCCAGTTTTAACAAACTTTTTTCTATTTTTATCATTTTTGGCTCCAGTTTTAACTTTAGCCTCTTGTGGCTCTTTTTCCTCTTTATTGTTACTACAACCAAAAAAATCTAAAACCATCACACCAAAAACCAAGATTGCTAAAAATTCCTCATGCTTTTCTCTTCGTTACTCTTTTTATAGCACTAAAACAGTGCCTATTACAATTTCTAATATTGCAGGTTTGTCTTATTACTAACATAAAAAAAGAGGACTTTCGTGTGTCCTCTTTTTACAGTTTATCTGTTTGTTTTTTCAATAAGTCTATTTCTGCTTTTAATTTGTCATTTTTAAGATTTCTATTATCTTGTTTTACTGCATCAATTCCCATTCCATGTTTATGTTTTGATGTACCTGCCAAATAACATAACCCAGGAATAAAAGTTGCACCAAAAGACAAAAGTCCACATACAATAAGACAAAATGCTATTGTTACATTTCCACTTCTTTCTCCACATCTGTAAGCCCATACACACGCTGCTATCCAAACTGCTATAAAAATCAGCACCAAAAGTATAATAAGTATTTGCCCTATTACATCACTATGCATTTTAATTCTCCTACTATTTATTTTTTAATATTTATCTATTTTACTTTGTCCCAAGCAAGGATTGTTCTATCCTCATCATCTTTATCAACTCTGCCCATTCCCATAATGTTATATCCAGCATCAACATAATGGACTTCGCCACTAACTCCAGAAGAGAGGTCGCTTAAGAGATACATACCACTATTTCCTACATCTTGGATAGTAACATTTTTCTTTAAAGCAGAATTTGTTTCATTCCATTTTAGTATCATTCTAAAATCGCCTATTCCGCTTGCCGCTAATGTTTTAATAGGTCCCGCACTTATAGCATTTACTCTAATTCCCCTATCACCACAATCAACGGCTAAATATCTAACTGATGATTCAAGTGCAGCTTTTGCTACACCCATAACATTGTAATGTGGAACATATTTTGGTCCACCAAGATATGTTAATGTAAGAATAGAGCCATTGTCATTCATAACCGGCAAACACGCACGAGTTAATGAAACCAAAGAGTAAACAGAAGTTTGCATAGCAACATTAAACGCCTCTTTTGTAGTATCTACAAATTTACCAGCTAAAGCCTCTTTTGGTGCAAAAGCAACAGAATGAACTAAAAAGTCAATTTTCCCAAAATCTCTTTCGATATATTTTGTTAAACTTTCCAACTCTTCATCTTTGTTTACATCAAGTGGATATACATATTTGCCACCAAGCTCATCAGAGACTGCTTTTACCCTACCCTCCAATGCCTCGTTCAAATATGTAAAACTAAGTTCAGCACCTTGCTCTTTACAAGCCTTTGCAATTCCATAAGCAATTGACTTATTGTTTGCAACGCCAACTATTAAACCTTTTTTGCCTTTGAGCAGCATTCTCATTTCCTTTTTAAATTTTATTTTTTAATATTATCAATTTTCTCAATTATTTTACAAAAATTATCCACATCTAAACTAGCACTTCCGACCAAAACTCCATCACAATTTTTCAAACCAACAATGGAAGAGACATTATTAATATTTACGCTTCCACCGTAAAGTAAAGGAGTTTTTATCTTCTCTTTTAATGCATTTAAAACTTCATCTATCTCTTTTGTAACGGCACTTTTTCCTGTTCCTATAGCCCAAATTGGCTCATATGCAACGACTAATTTTTCATAATTTGTATCAATACCATAAAATTGGCTAAAGAGATACTCTAATATAGAGTTTATTCCATCTTCTCTAATCTCCAATGGCTCACCAATGCAATAGATAATCTCAAAGTTGTTATCTTTCGCAAAATTAAATTTATTAGCAATGATGTCTTGACTCTCTTTTAATAGCATTCTTCTTTCGCTGTGTCCAATTAGAACGGAGTCGATACCAAACTCATTTAGCTGCTCAAATCCAATTTCGCCCGTTATAGAACCGCTTTTTACTGGATAAAAATTTTGTGCTCCAAATTTTACATTTAAAGAGTTTTGCTTACACGGAAAAGCTGTAAATGGCGGAAAAACGGCTATTTGTGAATCTATTTTGTGAGTACGCAAAAAAAACTCTATTTTTTCTAAATACTCACCTGTGCTTTTAAATGTATGATTTGCCTTAAAGTTTGCAACTATTTTCATGACTCTTCTTTAATTCTTAAAACTCTAATACCGGGAAGTTCTTTGCCTTCAAGTAGTTCCAAACTAGCTCCACCACCTGTTGAGATAAAAGTCATCTCATCAGAGTTGCCCGCTCTCTCAACAACATCTGCGGTATCACCTCCACCAACAATCGTCGTTGCATGAGCTTCACTTATTGCGTGAGAGATTTTTATGCTTCCTTTTGAAAATTTGTCAAACTCAAAAACTCCCATTGGTCCATTCCAAAGAATAGTTTGAGCATCAGCTAACGCTTCTTTAAATATCCTAACAGTTGCAGGTCCTATATCAAGCCCCATCCAATCAGATGGAATCTCTTGAGTTGTTACGATTTTAATAACCGAATCAGCTGAGAATGTTTGAGCAGCAATCACATCAACAGGGAGATAAAACTTCACTTTTAACTCTTTTGCTTTTTTTATAATGTTGTTTGCCTCTTCAATCAAATCCTCCTCCACCAAAGAGTTGCCGACCTCATATCCTCTTGCTTTTAAAAATGTAAAAGCCATACCCCCGCCAACAAGTATTTTATCAACTCTTGGGAGTAAATTGTTCAGTGCTTGTAATTTTCCGCTCACCTTGCTTCCGCCGACAACGGCAACAAATGGACGAATTGGTTTTTTCATCAAATTTTGCTGAAAATCAATCTCTTTTTGAAGTAAAAATCCAGCCGCTTTTGCATTATTGCTAAAAAATTTTGTAATTGCCTCAACAGATGAGTGTGCTCTATGACAAACGCCAAATGCATCATTTATATAAACATCTGCCAAACTTGCTAACTCTTTTGCAAGTTCTTCATCATTTTTTGTTTCGCCTTTTTCAAAACGCAAATTCTCAAGCAGTAAAATATCACCTTTTTTAAGTTTTGCCGCTTCTGTTTTTGCCGAATTTCCAGCAACATCTGTAGCCATTATGACATCTCTATCAAGAAGTCTTTGTAGTCTTTTAGCAACTGGTTTTAAGGAAAATTTTTCATCAATGCCTTTTGGACGCCCTAAATGACTTAACAAAATAATTGAACACCCATTATCAAGACAATATCTTATGGTTGGAACTACAGACTTTATGCGTCTATCATCAGTAATATTTTGAAATTCATCCATAGGAACATTAAAATCACATCTTATGAGGATTTTTTTACCACTAATATCTATATCCCTAATTGATTGTACTAAACTCATTGACTACTCCTTTTATTTTTTAGAGATATGTATCGCCATATCTACAAGTCTTTCCGAATAACCCCACTCATTATCATACCAAGCCATAATTTTTATCATATCTTCATCAATTACTTGAGTCAAATCACTCGCAACAATGCCACTAAATGAACTTGTTTGAAAATCTTGCGAAACACGATACTCCTCATCAAATTCTAAAATGCCATTTAATTTATCCGCACATATTTTTTTTAAAATAGCATTTACCTCTTCTTTTGTAGTCTTTTTATTGACTATAACATTCAAATCAACTATTGAAACATTTGGTGTTGGAACCCTAATGCTTTGACCGTGCATTTTTCCTTTTAAGTGAGGCAACACAAGTCCGATAGCTTTTGCAGCACCAGTTGAAGTTGGTATCATATTGAGTGCTGCTGCACGAGCTCTACGAAGATCTGATGAGTGTTTAACATCTAATATATTTTGGTCATTTGTATATGAATGAATCGTTGTCATTAAGCCTTTTTTTATACCAAATGCATCATCAAGAACTTTTGCTATAGGAGCTAAGCAGTTTGTCGTGCAACTAGCGTTTGAAACAATTTTTTCACCATTATATCTATCTTCATTTGCACCAATAACAAATGTTGGCGTATCGCTATCTTTTGCAGGGGCGGAAAAAAGAACTTTTTTAGCACCTTTATCAATAAAAATTTTTGCCTTCTCTTGAGTTAAAAATGTACCAGTACACTCTAAGACTATATCGGCACCATATTTTACAAAATCAAGCTCTTTTGGGTCTCTTGTAGAGAACATTTTAACTCTATTTTTACCAATTCGCAAATAATCATCATCAAGCCACTCTACAACACCATCAAAAATCCCATGAACGCTATCATATTTTAAAAGTTGTTTTGTCATGTCACGTAGTGCTGTATCATTGACTGCTACAAGCTCTACATCATCTCTTTTGTCAAGTATCCTAGCAACACATCTCCCAATTCTCCCAAAGCCGTTGATTGCCACCTTTAATGCCATTTTTGTCCTTTGATACAATAATAATATTAATTTGAAAAAATAATATTAACCAAAACGAGGTATAAATAAGTTTAAATTAAAAGCAAAAATATACTTGCAAAAAATAGATATAAATGTTAATATCCACTCTTTATTTTTATAAGACTTTTTTTAAGGAAATTAATGAACGATAGAATTGAGTTAATAACAAACGAGCTTGATGACAAAAAAGCGACCGACATACAGGTATTTGATATGAAAAATAGTGACTATTTTGTTGATTATGTTGTTGTTGCGACATCAATGGGCGAGAGACACTCTCTTGCACTACTTGAATATCTAAAAACCGCACTCAAAGCAAAAGGTGAGCAATTTTTAAATATTGAAGCTACTGGTGATTGGATAGTTGTGGATTTGGGTGATACTTTGATACATCTGCTAAGTCCAGATTTTCGTGTGAAATATAATTTAGAAGAGTTTTTACAGCAAACACAAAAAAAACAGTAATAAATTTATATGTAAAAAATTTTATGAGGAAAATATGGATACAAAATCTCTCTTTTTTAAACT
>JAIRQK010000071.1 GCA_031256525.1 Campylobacteraceae bacterium | reverse complement strand
TTTTAGCTGAGCTTGGAGTTGTAAATGTTGAGATAGTCTGTCCGCCAAGAGTAGGGGTGATAGCTGCAGGGAGTGAAATAGTTGATGTGGGCGAGGAGTTGGAAAATGACTCACAAATTAGAAGCTCAAACAATGTTCTTTTGGCAAGTTTGGCAAAACATTGGGGAGCTGAGCCAATACTTTTTCCAGTTATAAAAGATGATAAAAAACTTATAAGAGATACAATAAAAGAGGCGTTAATCCATTGCGATATTGTTGTAACAACTGGTGGAGTTAGCGTTGGGGATTTTGACTATGTAAGGGATATCATAAATGAGTATGGCACAGAGCCAATTATAAATGGAGCAGCGATAAAACCGGGACGACATGTAAGAATTTTAAAATTTGGCGAAAAATATCTCTGTTCTTTTCCGGGATTTCCATATAGTGCAGCTGTAACATTTAGACTTTATGCAGTTCCAATTATTTTGTATTTTTTGGGACTTGATACAGCTGTTAAAAACTCCTATGCGTATTTACAGCAAGATTATGTTAGAAAAACAAAATTTTCGGAATTTGCTTCTTGTTTTTGCTATGAAGAAAAGGGGAAAATATTGTTAGATTTTAATGGAAAGAGAGTCGGAAGTAGTGCGATATTGAATAATCTTTTAGACAACTCACCACTTCTTATAATTTCAGAGAGTGTTCAAAATTACAAAAAAGGCGACCTTGTTCCAATAATAAAAATGGTTCCATAGTTTTTTGTATATTAAAGCAAAATCGCAACTGCAAATTATATCGTTATGGTAAATATACTTTCGTTGTTTATGTGTGAGTAGTTAATTTTCATTTTGTGAAGTTCTACTAAATGAATAGATATAAATAGCCCAAATCCAAGCCCACGAGACTCTTTTTGTTTTTTTCCTTGCAAGAAAAATGGTTCTTTGTATTTTTCAAGATTAAATTCGAGTTTTTTGCCAATATTTTTAATGATAATTTGGTTGTTGTTTGTCAAAATTTTTGCTTTGTGGTCATCACCATATAAAAGAGCGTTATCAAGCAAATTTTTCAGTACAGTTGCAAAAAGGTCAAAATCTGCATAAATTTTTATATCTTCAATATCAACCTCTATATTTTTGGCATTTTCACCAATTGTATCAAGAGAATGGTCGATAATATCTCTTAAAAAATACTCCTCATTATCCATCTTAAGTTCACCAGTTCCAAGTTGCTCTATCCGCAAAAACTCATTTAGCAAAAACTCTTGTCTTTGAAAAGCTTTTTTTAATATGTTTTTATACTCACTATCTTCAAGTAGTTCGGTTGATAATTTCCCTTTTGTGATTGGAGTTTTAAATTCGTGCATAATATTTCTTAAGAATAGTTGTCTTGAATGGCTGAGAGCTTTTATTTTTTTCACAGCACCATCAAACTCGTTTGCGATTTCTGCTATCTCGTCGCTTCCTTCTATTTTGCAGTCTATCTCATTGTTTCCTTCGCTAAACTCCTTTATTTTGTTTCGTAAAATACCAAGTGGTCTTATGCTTTTTAAAGTTGCAATATAAAGGGCTAAAAGTAAAAGTGCAATGAGAGAAAATACTAAAGGTATAAATATATTATTGTTTCCAAAAGTTGGGATACTAAAGGCTAAAATTTCATCATTTACTGAAATTAAAAGATAGTGTTCTCTATTATGTTCTACAAACTTTGGTTTATATATTCTCTTAATGTGTCCTATATCTTTAAATGGAAATTTACTATTTTTTGAATCAAAATCCGCATTTTTTATGAGTGTTTGTGTGAGAGTTTTATTGTCTATTTTTGTAAATCCTGCATTTGTAAAAGTATCAAAATCCATAGTTTTTGAACGCTTATCGATAGCGTTAGATAGGGATAGATAAGTATATCTTGCCAATGTTCTTTTGTTGTCATGCGAGATTTGCACAAAAGAGAATAGGGCTATCATCACAATACTAATAAATGCAGATATAAAGAGTAGTGAAATTTTGAGTTTTAAAGAGTATTTCATGGGTTTAGTCTATATCCAACCCCTCTAATTGAGTGCAAAAACTCTGGGTCTTTTGAGTTATCTTTGAGTTTGGTTCTAATTCTACTTATTAACACATCAAGACTTCTGCTTTCACTTTCATCTCCGAGCGAAGGGGCAAGTCTTATTAAATCCCTACGCGATATGACGCAACCAACTTTTTCTACTAAAGTTGATAAAACTTCATATTCGGCTAAAGTAAGTTTCAAATTTTCGCCTTTAAATGTGATAGTCCTTGCATTTTTATTTAAGCTAAAATGTGAAATATTCTCATTTTTTTGGTCGTTTGCTTTATATCTTCTAAGTACACTCATAATCCTCGCATACAGCTCTTTTGGCTCATAAGGTTTAGGAAGATAGTCATCTGCACCAAGACCAAGCCCAATTATTTTATCCTCTAAATCACTTCTTGCTGAAGATATAATAATGGGAATATTGTTTTTAGCTCTAATCTCTTTGCAAATGTCAAGTCCATCCATTCCGGGCAACGATAGGTCAAGTATCAAGAGGTCGTATTTTTCCACATTAAGCGCACTTACACCAATGTATGGGTCAGAATAGTTTGTAACTTTTAGGTTATATTTGTTTAAAAAATCAATTAACAATCCTGCTAAAATTTCATCATCTTCAATCATCAAAATAGAGATATTTTTCATAAATTTTTCCTTTGATTTTTTGTGAAGTATAACTTATTTTTTGGTAATGCTTTGTTAACAAAACAGTTTTCGCACACGACTTATGTGCAAAAACTATAAACATTTTTCATTGTTAGTTATTAACAAAATCTTCTAATAGAGATCTATTTCTTTTAATATCAACTGCTTCAGGAAATATGATATTATCCTTTATAATGACTTGCAACTTTTGTGTTTTTCCATCATGATGCATATTGTTTGTTACATTATTTGACTGCGAAACTTCAACTATTGCAAACTCATACCCTGGATACCCTTCTATATTTTTTCTTGTTGTTACTTTGTATTCAAATCCATCAAGTTTTATTACAGATTTAAAGTGATTGATTATCTCTTCATTTGTTGCACTAAATAGTGACATTGCTAAAATTGTGGTTAGAAAAAAGATTTTTTTCATAAAAACTCCTATCATAAATTAAATATGTTATTATACAACCAAATAATAAATTATAGATACAAATGAGGTTTTTATGAAGGAAGAGCTTTTAAAAGAGATTGCGTTTTTGCTTAAGGCTAATGAAGGAGAGGAGGATATTTCGCTTGAAGTTATGAATTTTTTAAATGATGAAGAGCTTATAAATATCAGAGATGCTATTTTGAGAAGAAAAATAAACAGAAAAGAAGAGCAGGAGATTTGGTACAACGAATGGGTGGAAAAATTTAAAAAATAGTTTATTGTGTAAAAGGAAAATAGTGAAATTAGTTTTTATTGGAACAAGTGATACTGCTGGGATTCCTGTACACTTTTGTGATTGTTTGGCGTGTAATTTATATAGAAAAGAGAAGAGATATAACACACCAACTTGTGCATATATTGAACTTGATGACGGGCTTATATTTATTGATTTTGGAAGTGATGAGATTATAAAAATAAGGGAAGAAAAAGAGGTATTTGCCTGTTTTTTAACCCATTTTCACGGTGATCATGCATATGGTCTTTTGAGATTTAGACATACAAAACGAGAAATTATCTGCTATCATCCAGAAGATGAATTGGGCTTTGCAGATGTTTTTCAAAGACCCCATAGTCTAAAATTTGTAAAAAATGAAGAGTTTAAAAGTGTGCATATAAAAGGAGTTGAATTTACACCAATTCCTATAAAACATTCAAGAAATACACACGGCTATTTGATAAAAACAGAAAGTAAGACGATAGCATATTTAACAGATTGTAGTGAAATTGAAAAAAACAGTTTTGAGTTTTTGCAAAAATGCGAATTGGACGCAGTTTTTGTTGATGCAAGTTATTCGGTTGAATACTGTGGCGATAAACATCTAAACTATCTACAAGCAAATAAATTAATAGAAGATTTGAAAGCCAAAGAGGGATTTTTAATTCACCAAAGCCATTATGGTTTAAATGAAGTTATAGAAAACAAAATAGAGTTAAAGTTTAAATATATCCCAGAACAGTTTGAATATCAGCTTTAGTTATTTTTTAAAATAGTGTTGATAATATCTGAAATTTTATTTGCTATCTGTTTTGAGAAAAGTTTGTTTAGTGTTGTTGTATCTGCTTTTTTTATCTCTTCAAATGAGCCGTAAAAATCAAGCAGTTTTTTAATAACTCCATCACTAAGTCCCGCACTTTTAAGATGTGAGCTTTGAGTTACCATTTTGCGTTTTGTTTTTCTATGAAAACTAATTGCAAAACGATGTGCTTCATCACGAAGGTATTGTAAAAACTGTAATCTCTCATCAGTTGTTGCAAGTACGATTTTGCCTTTTTTAGTATATATAATGTCTTTTGCTCCACCCTTTGCACGGTGTGCTTTTGCATCAATTTTCTCTTTAGCGATAGCTATAACATCGACATTTGCACCACTGCTTTCTATGATATCTTCAGCCAATTTCCTTAAAGTCTCCCCACCGTCAATTAGCCAAAGTTCTGGTGCAGCCTCTTTTTCAAAACGAATAGAGCGATTTATCAAAAGCTCTTTCATTTGCAAATATTCACTATTAGCGTTTAGATGACAGTGTCTATATCTTGATTTGATAAATTTATCATTTTCCCAAACAACTTGTGCACCAACATTTGCTTCGCCGCCGATATGTGAGTTATCAAATATCTCTATAGCAAATGGTCTATTTTCAAGTTCACAAAGTTCATAAATTGCGTTTAATATATTGATATTTTTTCTATTTTTCTCTTGCTTTATTAACTCTTTTGCATTTTTTATAGCAAGTTCGCAAAGATGTTTTTTTTCGCCTATTTTTGGGTGCTGCAGATGAAATTTAAAATTACATTTTTTGCTAAGGGCAATTTCAATATCCTTGATATCATCTATACTATCCGCAATCAATATATTTTTAGCCAAATGCGGAGTTTCCAAAGTATAGTATTCAAACAATAGTCTTATGTATAGCTCATCTTTATCAAATCCATTTTGTGAATTAATAATTGTATGAGTAGAGGATACAACTTTTCCGTCCCTCATAAACAGCCTTAAACCACAAGCGATATTTTCTTCAAAATAGACCGCAAATATATCAAAATCTTCAAGTTTTGCGATGTCTATTTGATTTGTATATAGAGTATTTTTTATAGATATTTGCATATCTCGCAAATGTCCAGCCTCTTCAAAATTTAGCAGTTTTGCCGCTTTATCCATTTTGTCTTCAAGAAGTTTTACAATCTGCTTTCTATCATTTATCAAACTTATCGCACTATTTACTATTTTTAAATAATCATCTTGAGATATTTTTTTCTCGCAAGGGGCTAAACATCGATTTATTTGATAAAACAGACAAGCCTTTTTCTCTTTTAAACACCCATTTTTTTGCACAAGAGGAAAAATCATATAAATTGCATCT
>JAIRQK010000153.1 GCA_031256525.1 Campylobacteraceae bacterium | reverse complement strand
CAGTTGCAAGTTATGGCGATTTTAGGATATATAGTTATAATGGGGAAGATGTAAGTAAATCCTATCATTTAGGGCTTGACCTTGCAAGTACAAAGGAGGCAAATATTACCTTAAGCAATAAAGGCGAAGTGGTATTTGTAGGAGAAAATGGAATATATGGAAAAACAGTTATTATAGACCATGGACTTGGTGTCCACTCTATCTATTCGCACTGTTCGGTTATAATGGTTGAAAAAGGTGAACAAGTTTTAGCTGGTGATGTTATTGCAAAAACTGGAAAAACAGGTTTGGCGTTTGGTGATCATTTGCATTTTGGTATAGTTGTGCAAGGAGTTGAAGTTAGACCAGCTGAATGGATGGACAGTAGGTGGATGGAAGAAAATATCTATTCATTGATAGATAATACGAAAAAAACTATAAATAAATATTAAAATTTATATAAATAATTACTAATTTAGTGTAATATATGTGATTTTATAAAGTAAAAGGATGAGATTGAGGCAGACTACTATAGCTAAAAGAGTGGAAGGAGTTGGTATTGGACTACACAAAGGTGAGCCAATAAAAATTATACTCGAACCACTTGAAGCAAATAGCGGAATTGTTTTTTATAGAAGTGATATCAATTTGTCGATACTTGCATCTCCAGAAAATGTTGTAAATACGCAAATGGCAACAGTTATTGGAAATAGCAATGGCTCTATCTCAACGATAGAACATCTCCTTTCTGCAGTCTATTCTTATGGAATTGATAATTTAAGAATTATAGTTAATGGACCAGAAGTTCCGGTTATGGACGGAAGTAGTGCAAGTTTTTGTATGTTGCTTGATGAAGCAAATATAAGAGAGCTTGAAGATGCAAAAAGAGTTATAGTGATAAAAAAAGATGTTGAAGTAAGAGAGGGAGATAAATTTTCCAGAGTTACTCCATCTAAAAGTCCAACATTTCATTTTGTTATTGATTTTGACCATCACTGTATAGGAGTTCAAGAGTATACCTATCAAGTTGGCAAGAAAAATTTTATAGAGAATATTGCAAGGGCAAGAACATTTGGTTTTTTAAAAGATGTACAAGCATTAAGAAAAATGGGACTTGGACTTGGTGGCTCACTTGATAATGCAATCATATTAGATGAGAAAAAGATATTAAATCCAGAAGGATTAAGATTTAACAATGAGTTTGTAAGACACAAAATACTTGACGCTCTTGGCGATTTATCGCTTCTTGGAATGCCGATAATTGCTAATTACGATTCGTTTGCAGGAAGTCATAAATTAAACCACCTTTTGACAAAAGAGATACTAAAAGACCCACAAAATTATGATATTAAAACTATGGCTATTGAAACTGAATATTCAAAGGCTTTTGCATAAAATCCAAAATAGAAGTTCTTGTTATCTCTTTAACATCTCCGCTAAAAGTAGGAATATATAAAGAGAAAAAGCTCATAAAAAGCTACATAAGCAGCGAGCAGACAACGCAGGTTTTACCTCAAATTTTTCAAGAGATTTTCCAAAATTTTGTGTGTAGTGGCATTTTTTATACAAAAGGACCCGGAAGCTTTATGGCAATAAAAGCAAGTTATATTTTTTTAAAGACGATATCAATTTCAAAAAATATTAAACTCTTGGCGTGCGATGGATTTTATTTTAACCAAAATTCACCCATAAAATCTCTTGGAAATAAATGGTTTGTAAAAGATAAAAATAGTATCATATTAAAAGAAGACCAAACTCTATATGTAAAAGAGTTTACTCTTCCAGAGGTTTTGGACATCTCTATTTTTAGTGAAGAGTCAGAACCACTTTATGTTTTACCCGCAGTTTAAGAGAGAATATATGAAAATAAGAGTTCCAGCTACAAGTGCGAATTTAGGTCCGGGATTTGACTGTTTAGGTTTGGCTTTAGCATTTTACAATGATGTAGTTATCAAGCCATCAAACTCACTACTTATAGATGTTGTTGGCGAAGGTAGCGATAGAGAAAACATCAAAAGAGATAATACATTTGTAAAAATATTTTATGAAATTTATGAAGAGTTGGTCAGCAAAAAAGATAACTTTGCCTTTACATTTATAAACAATATTCCGTTTTCACGGGGACTTGGAAGTTCATCTTCTGTGATAGTTGGAGCAATCGCAAGTGCATACCATTTAGCCAAAGTCAAAATTGATAAACAAAGTATTTTAGATAGAGCTTTAAAATATGAAAATCACCCGGATAATATTGCTCCAGCGACATTTGGGGGATTTGTAGTTAGTATAGTTAATGGAAACAGAGTTATAAAGATAAAAAAAGAGTTGCCAAACAACATAAATTCTGTTGTTGTGATACCAAATGAACCAATTTCTACAAAAGTATCAAGAACACTTCTTCCTAAAAGTTTTATCATGAAAGATATGGTTTTTAACCTCTCCCACTCCTCTTTTTTAAGCAGTGCTTTTATGAGTGAAAATTGGGATCTTTTAAAATATGCGGCAAAAGATAAAATTCACGAAGATAAAAGAATGTCGCTTATGCCAGAACTTTTTGATGTAAGAAGAGTGGCACAAGAGAATGGTGCACTTATGAGTACACTCTCTGGAAGTGGCTCAACTTTTTTTAATTTGACCTACAAACAAAACTCAAAGAGACTTTGCGAAGCCTTGAAAAGCTCTTTTGGTAATTTTAAAGTTTTAGAGTTAGAATTTGACAATAATGGGTTTGTAATTTTTGATGAGTAAACAAAAATCAAAACCAATTAGAATGTGTGTTGTTTGTAAAAAAAGATTTTTACAAAATGAGCTTTTGAGATATAGCATAACAGACAATAAAATAAAAGAGTATGTTAGATTTGGAAGAAGCATATATTTGTGTTTTATGTGCAAAGAAAAAAACAAGGAAAAAGTTATTAAAATTCTAAGTGGCAAATATAAAATAGATGCTGATAGCTTAAAGTTGTTTTTAAATGCAGATTTGTGATTTATAGGAGAATGAGATGAAAAAGATATTGATGTTGCTTGTGTTTATGGCTATGTTTTGTTTTGGAACAAGTATTCAGCAAGCAGAACAGGAGTGTAATGACAAAAATTATGATAGCTGTGATGCTCTTGGTGTTGTATATCATTACGGACATGGAGAGACTAAACTAAACTATGAAAAAGCAGCCAAATATTACAAAAAAGCCTGTGATGGTGAGTTTTATCAATCTTGTCTTAGCCTTGCAATTTTATATGATAGGGGGCAAGGAGTTGAGCAGAATTATGAAAAATCAGCCAAATATTACAAAAAAGCCTGTGATAGCAATAGATATGTTTATCCTTGTTATCGTCTTGGTGAGCTGTATGGTGATGGACAAGGAGTAGAACAAGACATATCACGAGCAAAAAAGTATTATAAAAAAGGTTGTGATTTAGACCCTAATCGAGCAAGAAACGGCAAATGTGTTGAATAGCTACTTTTAACGAATAAAATAGTATTTAAAAACATAGAGTTTAAAATGCAAATTATGCATATTTTTTTTAAAAAGAGTTTATATTACACAACTAAAGTAAATATATGGTAAAATTATGATAGAATAATCGCTTTTGGTATTTTATGGTGCTTAGAAATTCGATAAAATAACAAAAAACTCAA
>JAIRQK010000088.1 GCA_031256525.1 Campylobacteraceae bacterium | reverse complement strand
TTGGAAATTTTACATTCAAAATACCAAAAAGCTCCATTTGTTTAGCCACAAAACCATCTATTTCGTCAAAAAAAGAGAGAACTGCTCTTAAATTTTCAACAGTTTTTGGAAAGTTTTTTTTCGTCTCCTCTTCTACAATATCATCTTGTTTAGCGTTAATGTCTTGAATTCCAAACAGATCATCGCTAAAATTAAATTCATTTTCAAGCATAAAATCTCCTAAATTTAAAAAAATATGCAGGATTATATAAGAAATAACATATAATCTAACTTTAGATTTTAAAAGGATGAAAAATGATAGCAGATATGCATAACCATACAACACTTTGCAATCACGCAACTGGCAGTATGAAGGAGTTTGTTTTGAGAGCTATAGAGAATGGTACTAAATATTTTGGATTTTCTGACCATGCGCCTATGAATTTTGATGAAGAGTATAGAATGAACTTCAATAAAATGGAAATTTATGAAAAAATGGTGAAAGATATCAAAGAGGAGTTTAAAGAGAGAATTGACATTTTACTCGGATATGAGGTTGATTATTTAGAGAATTTTGTAGATGATAGAGTGCTAAAAAGAGATGTTGATTATTTAATCGGCTCTGTTCATTTTATAAACTCTTGGGGATTTGACAATCCAGAATATATAGGTGAATACAAAAATAGAGATATAGATAAAATTTGGGAAGACTATTTTTACGCTATTGAATGTATGGCTAAGAGTAAAATGTTTAATATCGTTGGGCATTTGGACTTGATGAAAATTTTTAAATTTTTACCAAAAAAAGATATAAGAATTTTAGCAAAAGAGGCGATAAAAGAGATAAAAAAAACAGATATGGTTGTAGAGCTTAGTGGTGCTGGACTTAGAAAGCCAATTGGTGAAATTTATCCCTCAAAATTGCTTTTAGAGCTTATAAGAGAAAATGATATAAAAATAACTTTTAGCTCTGATGCTCATAAGCCTGAAGATGTCGGATTTGGTAGCGAGGAAATTGTTAAAATAGCAAAAGAGTTTGACTATAGTGAAATTGCTATTTTTAAACAAAAAGAGAGGGTGATGATTAAATTTTAATCAATATCTATTGCTTTTTTTATGAATAAAAGAAGTATAATTACCGAAAAAAATATTAGGAGAATTTATTATGGGTAAATTTGTAAACAATACAAGTGGATTTCTTGCATACTGCAAAGAAAAAGAGGTAAAGTTTGTGGATTTTAGATTCACAGATTTAAAAGGTACTTGGCATCATCTCTCTTACAATATGAAAGCTATTGATGAAGATATGCTAAAAGGTATCCCTTTTGATGGTTCATCAATTGAGGCTTGGCAACCAATCAATAAATCAGATATGATTTTAATACCTGATGTGCCAACTGCATTTTTAGATCCTTTCACCGCAGATCAAACAATCATAGTTTTTTGTGATGTTTATGATATCTACAAAGGTCAAATGTATGAAAAATGTCCAAGAAGTATCGCAAAAAAAGCGTTGCAACATTTAAGTGAATCTGGTATTGGTGATACGGCTTATTTTGGACCTGAAAATGAATTTTTTGTATTTGATAATGTAAGAATTAGAGATGAGATAAATTGCGGTTATTTTGAAGTTGACTCTGAAGAGGGTGGCTGGAATAGCGGAACAAACTATCAAGATGGTTACAATACGGGACATCGTCCGGGAACAAAAGGTGGTTATTTCCCCGTTCAACCAATCGACTCAATGGTAGATTTGCGTGCTGAAATGGTTCAAGTTTTAGAGCAAGTTGGTCTTGAAGTTTTTGTTGTTCACCATGAAGTTGCACAAGCTCAAGGTGAAATTGGTGTAAGATTTGGAACGCTTGTTGAGGCAGCTGATAATGTTCAAAAATACAAATATGTTGTAAAAATGGTTGCTCATCTAAACGGAAAAACGGCAACATTTATGCCAAAGCCTCTTTATGGAGACAATGGAAGCGGTATGCATGTTCACCAATCAATTTGGAAAAATGGCAAAAATCTTTTCTTTAAAGATGGTGTGTATGGCAATTTAAGTGATGCTGCCAGACACTACATTGGTGGTGTTTTAGCTCACGCTAGAAGTATTGCAGCTTTCACAAATGCATCTACAAACTCATACAAAAGATTGATTCCAGGCTTTGAAGCACCTTCAATTTTGACTTACTCTTCACAAAATCGCTCTGCTTCAGTTAGAATTCCTTACGGCGGAACTGAAAAATCTACTCGTGTTGAGATGAGATTTCCTGATTCGACATCTTGTCCATATTTAGCTTTTGCTGCCCTACTTTTAGCTGGTCTTGATGGTATAAAAAATAAAATTGAACCTGTCGGCCCAATGGATGAGGATTTGTTTGAGCTAACACTTGCTGAAATTAGAGAAAAAGGTATCAATCAAATGCCTCACACACTAAGAGGCTCATTAGAAGCATTAATCAGAGATAATGAGTATCTAAAACCTGTTATGACAAGTGAATTTATAAATGTTTATCAACACTATAAGTTTTCTACTCAAGTTTGGCCAGAAGAGGCTAGACCAACCGCTTTTGAATTTAAAAGCACTTATTCTTGCTAATTTTAATTTTGCACGTAAAATATAGATTTTTACGTGCAAAACAACAATACAATTA
>JAIRQK010000062.1 GCA_031256525.1 Campylobacteraceae bacterium | reverse complement strand
GTGTAGCCTATGTGTAGCCATACATTAAAAAAGTAGCTTTTTAGGTAGTTTTTATTTTACTTTTGATGAGGTTATTTTTTTAATCTTGTTATGAGTAATAATATTCAATCGTAACATTTTAAATTTTAAAGGTGTATAAAAATGGAAAAGAGTACAAATGATGTTTTAGATGATGTTTTAGATGATGTAGTAAATGATTTAATGGCTATCGCTCAATTATTAAATCTATGGGCTAATACTTCGGCTAATAGTAATAAAAAAAGCGATGTTGGTGCGATTTGGTATTTGTCGGGTAGAGTTGATGAAATAGCCAAAAGAGTTGATAGTTGCCTTAATAGGTAATATTAAATCCCTTAAAATCGAAAACTATCTATGGGGTAGCTAATAGCTATGCCATATTATCTTAATTAAATCACACGGCGGAAAATTCCGCTGTCCTCTATCACTCATAATGATATTTGCATTGTATTATGTAGATGTCTTCTCCCTCTGTCTTGTAAACTAATCGGTGTTCATCTGTTATTCTTCGGGAGTAATATCCCGCAAGGGAGTATTTAAGAGGCTCGGGTTTCCCTATTCCAGTAAATGGTGTTCTTTGCATATCTTTTATGAGTTCATTTATCTTTTTAACTACTTTTTTATCGTTTGTTTGCCAAAAGAGATAATCTTCCCACGCATATTTATCCCATACTAAATTCATTCTATTATCTCTTTTTTAATGCCCTTATTCTCTTCTATGCGTTTTACTGCTGTTAATAACCTGTCTGCATTCGCTTTATTGCTTAATAGGTATTCTGTCTCTTTTATGGCGTTAAATTCATCTAATGAGATAACTACCACGCTCTCTTTAGCTTTTCTATGGATAACAACATTTTCATTATTAAACAATACGCTATCTATTACTGATTTAAAACTCTTCCTCGCTTCTGCTACGCTCATAACTTGCATAAACTATCCTTTTGTACTTAATAGTGTACATAATAGTATAAATAGTATTAAAAGTCAAGATTTCTTAAATAATACTTAAGCTCAAAATTGAGCTTAACTGTCTATTGGTCTGTATTAATGCGTTTTTAAATTCGCCTCATTTAACATTTTAGTAGCCGCTTTTGATAGAAAAGCTGAGCGATTGCTAAATTGTTTATCTATCTTGTTTATTAATTTTTCTGATAGTGTGATGTTTATTCTTTTTGTTTTCTCTTTGTAGTTTGGCTCGGGTATAAAGTCCTCATTTTGTAAAGCAACTTCAAGATAACAAATAAAAGCGTTTTTTACATTTTGTAAAGCCTCTTCTGCTGTTGCACCATCTCCCATAATAAACTGTAAGCCCTTATGGTTGTAATGAGCAAAATATCCTCCGCCCTCATCATCACTTAATGGTCTGATAGTTATCTCATATGGTAAGTTTAAATAGTATTGTTTATCTTTTTTCATTGATTTTCCTCACCGCCCTTTTATACACACATTATACATACTTTAATATTAAATAGAGTTAAAAGTCAAGGGTAGAGATAGTTTCTTTTTAAGGAAAACATAAGCGATACAAAATTATTAAGGTTGTTTTAATAATACTTTTTTGTGAGTTAGTAATACTTTAATGTTCTGATTATGTACCTTGTGGTATAATTGTTTTTGTAGGTGAGGATTTTAAATAGTTATCTGGACTTGCCTCACCTGCTTTTCTACCTCATATTGTTTTCTATGTTTTCACACGCTTTTATTATGTCTTCTTCACTTGTTGCTAATTTCTTTGTGTATAGCATAAAAGTATTTGTGATAAGTTGGTCTATCTCTTTTTTATCCATTCCCATAAGCTCACCTAAAAGTGATTGTAATTCGGGTTGTTGATTAAGACTAAACATTCGTAAAGTACAAAAACTTTTTATTCTGTTTTCTATGTGTGCTATTAATAGGTCAAGCATAAAATGTAAATCTCCACTTGCTATTTCTTTAAGCGGTAGCAAAATCTCTAATAGGGTGTCTTTGCTTAACTCTTTTTTCCTGTATAGGTTAAAGTTGTAAGCTAATAGTAGCGTTAATTCAAGTTCTGTTAATAGTACTTCTGTTTTCATTGTGTTTCCTTTAAATTACTAATTCTAATATCTTATTTACCTCATAAAGCGGTAGATTTAAGACTTTAGGGTTTGGTATTGTGATTGTAGCTTCAAATCTGTAAACATTGAAATTTAAGCCATTTTTGTTTGATTTATCGTATATACAGATTTTCTCTATCATAAGCTCGTAAGTGTTGTTTATGTAGTAGGTATCTTGATATTGTGTTACCTTGTAATACTCTTTTAATCTGTCTATGTTTGGCTTTTGGTCAAAGTCATAACAAATATCTATACTTGATATGTTCTTTAGTATTTTGATTATCTGTTCTATTAAGTTGGTGGGTGGTGCTGACTTATGGTATTGGGATAAGCCAAACATAACTAAAATAGCTTTATTGTATTTTGGATAATCGGGCTGATTGGTGTAGTAGATAGGGTATTCTTCAAGCTGAAAAGCTGAGGTTATCTGTTTAGTGGTCAATCTTTTCTCTAATTTTGGATAGAGTGTATTATCTCTTTTAATCTTGTGCCAAAAGCCTAATTTATTTAAGCGTTCTAATTTGTATCTTTTATCGAAAAATATACTAATTGTATCTATTTCTAATGCCCGTGAAACATTTTTAATACTCTGATTATGTTCGTTTAAAAGCGTTATTATTTGGTTGTAGAAATTCACTCGGTTTTACCTCATTTTTACCCTTGTATTATAGGGGTAGTTTTCTTAAAGTTGAAAAACTCACCTCATCGTAACCACGATTTGCACGGGCGTGAGGCTTGTTTTCACCTGTTCTATTTTTTATCCTCTGTGATAACATATGATAATAAAAAGATTTAAATGATGGGGGGTATTTTTTGAAACCTTAAACGGGTAAAAAGCGTTATTCTACAACACGAAAAAAGCTCTATTTTTTACCTTATTTTTACTCTATTTTATTATTTTAAGTTTCACATAAGATTTAACATATTGGTATACTAAATAACTAAAACAATTTATGTAAAAGATATCACCTTTAGAGTTTTAATCATAAGGTGATATTAATTAAAGATGAGGTGCTTTATGCCACCTTTTCACCATTTAAAAACTTATTAACTTTTTCTCGTTGATTTAGCGGGATAAATCTGTATTTAACACGGGCTTTTCCTTTATGCCCCCATTCACTTATTGTAAATCCCTCATTTTCAAGTGCTACAAAATATTGATTTGGGTTTGATATGTAACTAAAATCAGTAGCAGTTAGTTTTTCACCACCTACATACAATCTACGCAAAATATCTATTTTGTGTGTTTTTTCTTTCATAACTATCCTTTAGACAAAAAATTCGTGTTAATGCTTTTGTAAGCCTCATAAGGATAGAATTAACTATGCTTTTAAGGCGACTTTTTATGGTGAGGATAGCTTGATTACCAGTCCATCTATCCTCATTTTTAATATCTTTACTCATTTAAATCCCCCTGTAGCTAATGTAATAATTATGTTTAACTTTTTCCATTATGCCACCTTTTGTAAATCTTCTAAATATGTTGTAACAATAAAAAGAATAGTTTGTATTTGGCGACTAATATCGCCTTTATCCATATTTATTATTTCAATTTCTCTTTGGTCAAGCCCATACTTAACACTATCTAATAGGTCAATTTCTCCGTGAGTATTAACCAAATCGATAATATCGATAGTATTATTTAATAACTTTAAAGCGTCCATTATGATACCTTTTTTAGATTTTTCTCAAGCCATTTATCAAGCTCTTTAATTGGATAGATAACACGACTGTTTCTCTCACCTATTTTTACAAAAGCAGGAGATAATCCCTCACGCTTTAATCTTTGTAGTGTCGGTAATGACAATCCTAAATACACTGACGCCTCACGGGGAGTTAAACCGTTTTTCCCCTCAATACTTTTATTTTGAAACATAATTTGTTCCTTTTTTAATAAATTTGACTTTACATATTGGCTTGTCTTTTAGATTGTATCTAATAGAGTTCGCATTCAATTATGTAAAATCATAAGTGTATTTTAGTAAGATTGTGAGGGTAAAAACAACTACATAAATGAAAATTTTTTTCAATTATGTATCTTTTTTAGTTTTGAATAGCCGTTTTAGTTCTTTTAATCCATAGTCTAAGACTAAAGAATATCGTGTTATCTGATTAATATTCTTTCTTCTTTTTATGGCTGTTACTTCTTTCTTTATGAGTTTGTATAACCTTTTTGCCTCTTCTGGTGATAAACCTGTTAAATCGCTATCGAAAAACTGTATAATACTATACATTGCAAGGACACTGTTGTCATCGTTAGTTCTTGGTAGTCTCGTTTTGATTTTGTCTGATTTAACACAATAAACATAGCTCTCAATATCTCTAAGTGCTGATATTATCGTGTAATCTTCAATATTGAAAAAAACTGTTAACCTAATTCTAATGATATGGAAAAGGTCGTTTTTTGGTGTAGGTGGCATAAGCTCGTGTTCACCTTTTAAGAATGGTTTTACCTCCTCATATTTGTTTATCAATCCATTTATTATGTTTTCTGGGTGTTCCTCCTCATAGCTGACGCCTAATTCTTTTAATTTTTTAAGGTTAGCTAAGTATATGAAAAGGTCAACAGTAATTTGCATAAATTTTTTTTTGCCAACGGATATTGTTTTGGT
This sequence comes from Campylobacteraceae bacterium, assembly GCA_031256525.1. GTDB lineage: Bacteria > Campylobacterota > Campylobacteria > Campylobacterales > Campylobacteraceae > JAIRQK01. Next base: position 7,901 of record JAIRQK010000062.1, on the reverse strand, counting down.
ATCGATGGGAAAATTTAAACAAACAACTATCAATGGGATAATAAAATCGATATCTTCATCTGTAAACTTGATGTTAAATCCATTTTCCGCCCTTTGCATTTCTTCTTTAAATACTTTAGCCTCCCTCATATTTTCAACTGTAATATCTTCCATTCTCTTAACTCCATAATTTAGTTATAGCCTCAAGCCCATTATCTTTGGCTAATTTTGCATAACGCAAAGTGTCTTTAATGTCCTTGTGGTCTAATAGTTTCATAATCGTAAATATTGGCTCGTTATTAATTGCTAAAAGACTTGCGAATGTGTGCCTTAGTGTGTGTATAACTACTCTATTTTTAGTATCTTTTGTAATAAGTCCACCGTTAAATAATTTATTTAGTATCGGCTGTAATTGCTTTTGTATAGTCTTTGCTGAGGTTGTGATAATTAAATCGTTAGGGTTTTTTAACTCTTTTAGTCTGTTCATAAGCAACGGATAAAGACTATTTGAAATAAAGCCCGTGTAAGTGTTTTTGCTTTTGTGGTTAGATAGTGTAATGGCTTTTTGATTTAGGTTGATGTCTTTTTTTGATATTGTACAAACAGTTTCTAATCTTGCACCTGTTGATAAACTCACCTCAACAAATAATAAAAGCAAGGGTTTATGTTTGATAGTCTCTTTTAGCTGTTTGACTTCGCTATGATTTAGATAGCGTTCTCTATTGTTGTCTGTTTTTAATCTATCCACATTATTAAGTGGGTTTTCGCCTTTAAATAGCTTTTGCTTTATCCCAAAGTTGAAAAGTGCCGTAAGCATTGTTAGTTGGTTGTTTATTGTTTTTGGGGCTTTATTGTTTGATTTTAGATGTGCTTTTATCTTTTGTATATCTTCACTTGTAAAATCTTCTATGTATAACTTTTGGGTTACGGCTTTTAAAGTTTCAACACTAAATTTAATACTTGTGATTGTCTTTTTTGTTATGGTCTTGTGTTCTAAATACTTGCTTAAAAGCTCATCTATCGATAATGTGTTTTTGCTTTTGTGTTTTACTATTGGTGTATCGTTGCCAAATCTTAGATTGTTTACTGCCTCATTTCTCTTTTGATGACAAAATGCCTCGTTTATGCCCTCACTCTTTTTACCTAAAAACACTTTTTTATCTTTGCCATACTCTTTGTAGGTGATGTAGTAACTTAAATCGCCACTATCTAAAGCAGAGTAATAAACTCCCGTATACTTTTTGCTTTTAATGAGTTTCGTTCCCACTATTTTTTTTACTCCTTTTAGGTGTAGCCTATGTGTAGCCATATTTTATCATAATTGATATTATTTGACAATAGGTGATTTTTCTGCTATTCTTTTAAAGTTCGATTTTAAGGGTGATTTGGTAGGTTTTGAAATCATTTAAGTTTAGGTGAAAAAGTACGGCGTGAGGGTAGAGGAATCGAACCTCTCCTCAAACTGACATCAGTTCAAGCAACGGGTTTGAAGCCCGTGACGCCCACCAGAGTCGCATACCCTCCAAAAGAGACATTGTACCAAAATTACAACTATTTTAAAATAAATGATGCTCATAGAGTATTTTACAACCTATAAGTATAAGTATAAAACCGCCGATAAATTCTGCTTTTTTTTCTAATAACGCTCCGCTTTTTTTTCCTACTAAAACACCAAAAAAGCCCATGATAAAAGTAACTACACCGATTATAACTACACTAATATATACAGATAAGTCCATAAAATTGAGCGTAAGTCCTGCGGCAAGTGCATCTATACTTGTGGCTACTGCTAAAAAAAACAACGCTTTGTGTGAAATTTTTTGGGGAGCAATCTCACATGACTCGCTTTTAAAACTATCTCTTATCATCTTTAACCCAATGATAAATAGAATGATAAAAGCTATCCAATGGTCATACTCTTCAAACCAACCAACTATCTGCTTCCCGATAAAAAACCCTATCAGTGGCATAATGGCCTGAAATATACCAAAATAGAGTGCTGCGATTATAGCCGTTTTTCTTGTGTGCAAAGAGTCTTTAGCCCCAAGACACAATGAGACTGCAAATGCGTCCATAGAGAGTGCAAAGGCTAACAGAAAAACTTCAAACATTAAGCTACATACTTCTCTTGTTTTGGTTTAAAGGGCTTAAACATTACTAAAAGTAAAGGCAAGAGCAAAATAGCTCCTAAAAATGCCATTATCATAACAACAACCGTGAGTAGTCCAAAAAGCATTGTTGGAACAAAGTTTGAAAAAACAAGTACGCCAAATCCTAAAACCGTAACAAGTGTTGTATAGTACATTGCAAATCCAATACTTTTATGAGAGCGATACATCGCTGCTTTATAATCCCAATCTTTTTGCAACTCCTCTTTTAGTCTGTGAATATAGTGTATCGCATCATCAACACCGATACCAATGCTAATTGCCGCTATTGTTATTGTCATAATATCAAGTGGAATTCCTGCAAAACCCATAAATCCAAAAACAACACTCATAGGAACAATATTTGAAACAATGGTTATTATTGAGGCTTTTAGTGAGCCAAAAATTGGCCAAAATACTATTAAAAATATAAGTGCAACACTTCCAAGAGTTAAAATTTGTGATGAAAAGAAACTTTGTAGTAAATTATTATATAAAACCATCGCACCAGCCAATCTAAATTCGCCAACATCTGGAGTGATTATTTCTTTTAGGTCATTTTCCATTTTGCTAAGTAGCTCATCTCTTTTTAGTTCTGGGTCAGAATCAATTATCCTCATAGTAAATCTAAGCTCATTGTGTTCGATATTAAGATATGGTGTTAATACTATATCTTTATACTCTTGAGGTATATTGTTATATAAAAGCGCTAAAGTAAAGCTATCAAAAGGGATATTGTTGTTTAATCTCTCTCCGATTTTAAGCATTGTTCCTAATGACTGCACTTTTCCGATATATTTTTGCATCTCAAAATAGTTATGAACTTCTTTTGCTTTTTGCATTCTCTCTTCTGTAAACCAATACTGCGCACTATTTTTTTGCTGTTCGTACTCATCTTCAAATTCATCGAATTCATCAAAAGTATCATTTTCTACTACACTACTCTCGCTTTTATGAGTCTTAAATTTGACTATAACATCAAGTGGCGTAGTTCCACCAAGATTTTGGTCTATATTTTGCATTCCTTTGTATATAGCGGTACTCTTTTTAAAGTAGTTAATAAAGCTATTCTCTACACTTATCTTACTTATGCCAATAATTGCAAAAATTGTCATAAAAATTGCACTAAAAAGTATATATTTTGATTTTTTATCGACTATTTTTGCACAAACTACAGTAAACGCAAAATCTTTTTCAAAACTTAAATTTATCTTTTTTTTAGGAAGCAAAACCATTATCGCAGGAAATACGATAAGCGATATAAGTAGGGAAAAAGCGATACCGCTTCCCATCATCCAACCTAAATTTATTACTGGTCTTATGTTTGAAAATATTAAAGATGAAAAGCCGATAATTGTTGTTAAAACTGCAAAAAATGCTGGATTTATTTTCCTAAGCATTGTTACTAAAACAAGCTGTTTTTGGGAGGATTTTGGATATTTTGCAACAAGCTCTCGATACATAACGACTAAATGCAAAACTATAGAAATTGTCAAAATAAGTTGAAGTGCAACAAAATTTGATGAAATTACCGTTATTTCCCAGCTGAAAAAACCGAGTATGCCGGCAGTTATTATAATACTCAAAGCACACATAAAAAGAGGTAGCACAACAAATCTAATCTGTCTAAATATAATGTATAAAACAATGCCTAATAACAAAAATAGCATTGCCCCAAACTTAACAACATCACTTTTAACATAAGAGATAACATCTACTGCTATCATACTTACGCCACCGATAAATAGTTTTCCATCATTTTCGTAATTTTTAATAATTATTCTTGCATCATTTATAAAATTTTTCTCTTCAACTCTTAGTTTATCTCTATACTCTTTAAATTGGGCGGATACAATATTTAGGTTTTTTTTATCATCATTCGTAGCGTTTTTTGATTCAACAAGGTTTCGTAAACTATTTCTGCTATCAAGTAGTTCAAAATAGCGTGAGTCATACTTTAAAAAAACAATAATTGATGTGGTTTTAAAATCTTTGCTAACGAGATTTTGACTATAAATTGGACTATTTAATAGTTCTTCTTTTACGCGTGTAATATTTACATCTTTTGAACTTAGTGTAGTTATACTATCTACAAGCTCTTTTATTCCCCCATCGCCTTGCTCTAACAGTGGAACATCTAAGATACTCATAACCGTATCAACTTTTTCAAGTTTTAAAAATTCGTTTCTTATCTTTTCTATACTGTTTAATGACTCTTGACCGAGCAAATCACCATTTGGAGCAAGAGAGACAATAAGCATCTCAAGCCCGGAAGGATACCTTGTTGTAATCTCTCTAAAATACTCTAAATCTTTATCATTTTCAAGAAGCAAGGTTTCCGTTGAAACATCAACCTCTAACTTTGTTGATTGAAATCCAAAAAATACGACAATTATAAATAGAATAGATAAAAATGCTTTTGGATACTCTAAAAGATATTTATCGTAAAAAGTTCTTATCATAAAACTATCTATTTGGTTATATTATCGTCCATTTGCAATGAATCAATTTTTTGCATAAGTTCTTCAAATGAAGACTTTTGCAACACCCCATCAAACTGACTTCTATAGTTTTGTACGATACTCACACCAAGCACATCAACATCATAAATTAGCCATTCATCCGGAGATACATCATAAAATTTAAATAAAATATCATATGTTTTACCAGCACCATCTACAAGAACAATAGGAAGTTGTATCCTGTTTTTACTTGGTTTTGCAACATCTTTGACGATTATCTTTTCATCAGTATAGAGGCTCAATTTCTCCACAAAAGAGTGTTTTAGTTTTTGTATAAATTTTTCACTAAACTGATGTTGTTGTTGCTCAGACAAAGCACTCCATTGTGCTTTTCCCAAACAAAGACTCGACATTCTATCAAAATCAAAAAAACCATCAAAAAGCTCAAATACTCTTTTTGATTTATCTTCTAAGGAGAGGCTTTTGCTGTTTAGAGTTTTAGTAACCTCTTCTATTTTTTGTACTGTATCATTTTGTATATTTTTTTCACCAATTGCATACGCAAAACCACAAATTAATAAAATTGACAATAAAATCGACTTTACTTTCATCCCTCTACTCCTTTATTAGTTTTTCTCTTCTTTGCTCATACATACTTTTAAGCAGAGGATAGAGATCAATCGCATCTTTAGTTATCATTTCATAAGCATTATAATCAAACGAGAGTTGATTCACTCCCTGAACAGCACTTACACTCATCTCTTCAAAATATGTATTTACCAAATTAACATCTCTTTGTTTAACATAGCTTGTAGGACTTGACCATGTATCAACAAACTTTCCACCAATGTCTCTTAAATTCGACGGTCCCAAAATCGGCAAAACGATATGCGGTCCAGCTGGAACTCCCCAATATCCTAAAGTCTGTCCAAAATCCTCATCATGCTGCTCTATCTTGTATATGTCAGCTGCAACATTAGCAATACCCAAAAAACCAACTGCTGTGTTTAGTAGAAAACTACCAGTTTCATCGAGTGCATTTTTAAATTTGCCTTGCAGTAAATTATTAACAAGCCTCGTTGGATACAAAATATTATATAAAAAGTTGCCAATAGCACTTCTAGCATCCTCAGGAACAACCTTTTTATAGCCCTTCGAAACAGGAATTAAAACATTTGTCATTGCGGCATGATTAAAACTTGTCATGACTCTATTGTAACCAGATAGAGGGTCAAAGCTACTTCCAGAATTTTGTGCAAATTCATTTTCAAACTCATCAAATTCGTCAACATTACCATTTTGAAAAGAGTCTGCATATGCACTTGGTTCGTTTTTACTAGCACAACCTGCGAATAAAAATAGTGTTAATAAAAATATAAAAATCTTTTTTATCACATTTTCCTCTTAACAAAAATTACAAAAATAGCATTTTACAATTTTTTTTATAACAGAACCTTAACAGTATCATACTTATATTTGATTTTTTACGATACGTGTCTTTGAAAGAATATCATGAAGATTTCTACTATCTTTTCTAAAGAACATCATTAAAACTCCAAATAGAGTAACAAAAGCCAAAATAAAACAAAAATATCTAAAAAAAGCTCTAAAAAATGTTGGTTTTTTTTCGGTTTTATCATCAATCAATTTTATTTCGTACGCCTTATATCCGGGGGTTTGCCCTTTTATCGAGAAAAATATGGATAGTATAAGCCCAAAAATTACCGTGCATACAAAAATAGCAATACTACTTTGCTGAAAAGCCTCTTTTGAACCAAGCACTACATAAGTCGTAAAATATAAAAGTGGCATATTTATCATAAACATATCTATCAAAAATGCTTTTATTCTTTGAGCAACAAAAGCATTTTTGTGTTCGCTCTCTTTTTGCGAACTATTTTTAGGTTTTTTTTGTTTAACTTCACGCCATCTTTTAACCATATTTTAGTTGTTTCTACTTCCGGGCTTAATAGCTTTGCTTCCTGTTTTGCAAAGAGGACAATTTTCTTTATCATAAATTTCAAAACTAAAATCATCTAATGTAAAAAATGGAACATTGTTTGGCAATTTACACTCTATTTTTGGACTTGTGTTTGTGCCATAACGCGAGCAAAAGCCTCTATTTGCCAAAGCTGCAAATGCGACAACTTCTCCACCAAGCTCTTCTATAATTTTAGCACTCTCTAAAGCCGAACCGCCTGTTGTTATAATATCTTCACAAATTATAAATTTTTCACCTTTTTTAACTTCAAAACCGCGTCTTAAAGCCATCTCTCCACCAACTCGTTCTGTGAAAAATGACCTTATTTTTAACGCTCTTGCTAACTCATATCCGGCTAAAATTCCACCAATTGCTGGGGCACAAACCACATCAGCCTCAATTTTGGCTTTAGTTATAATCTTTGCAAGTTTTTTTGCAAGTTTTTTTGCAAGTAGTGGATTTTCCAAAACTTTAGCACTTTGAAGATAATACTCTGTATGTTTTCCACTTGAAAGCAGAAAATGTCCTTTTAAATACGCATTAGCATCTTTGTAAATTTTTTCTATATTCATTGATTATACTTTTAAAAGTTCTGCTTCTTTTTGTTTTACAAGCTCATCTACAAGTTTTATAAAATCATCTGTAATTTTCTGAACTTCTACTTCACCTTTTTTCACCATATCTTCAGATAAAACTTTGTCTTTTTCGAGCTTTTTGATTTTGTCATTTGCATCTTTTCTTGTATTTCTTATGGCAATTTTTGCTTTTTCTCCCATTGCTTTTGCATTTTTAGCACTTTCCATACGCTGCTCAACAGTCATTGGAGGAAAAAATAGTTTAATGCTTTCGCCATCGTTATTTGGATTTACTCCGATATTTGCCTCTTGTATCGCTCGTTCAATGTCTCTCATAACTTTCTTTTCCCAAGGAGTTATACTAATTGTAACAGCATCAACAGCCATAACCGAAGCAACTTGATTTAATGGTGTTGAGCTTCCGTAATAATCAACAAAGATATTATCAAGCACTGATATGCTGACCTTACCACTTCTTAAAGTTTGAAAATCCCTTTTCAAGGCTTCAATGCTTTTGTTCATATGATCTTTTTCATATTTGTAAACTTCATTCAACTCCACTTTTCTCTCCTTTGGTTATAATTTTCGTTGAAATCTCATCACCAACTCTTAATATAATTCTCACTCTACTTTTCCCAAGAGCTACATTTACAGTTTCAGAAATTTTATTCTCTTTTATCTCTACATCTCGCCAACCAATATCTGTAATATACAATTTTGCTTTAGTCTTATCCGTTTGCACTGTTGCGATAATGCT
>JAIRQK010000179.1 GCA_031256525.1 Campylobacteraceae bacterium | reverse complement strand
CCTGATGTCATAGTTACGGATATCTCTATGCCAATTAAAGATGGATTGGAGTTTGCTCGTGAAGTTAAAACTATATCAAAAGAGATACCGATTATTGTTTTAAGTGCTTTTAGTGATAAAGATAAACTCATCGGTGCAATAGATGTTGGAATTGATAAATATTTGATAAAACCTATTGACCCAGAGGATATTTTAAACACTATACATAACGTAACAAAAGATAGATTTTCTGTTGATAATATAATTGAGCTTGGAAATGGTTACAAATTTGACAAATATAAAAAAGTTCTCGTTCGAAATGAAGAAAATATAAATCTCACAAAAAAGGAGATTTTATTTGTTTCTCACTTGATAAAACATTTAGGCTCTTTTGTTTTGCATGAAGATATTAAGAGGATAGTTTGGTCAAATAGCAAGGCAAATGATACTGCAGTTAGGACGCTTGTAAGAAGAGTTAGAAAAAAAACAGACCCTGATTTTATAAAAAATGTTCCCGGTCTTGGCTATAAAATAGATAGCTAATTTGAAATTTTAAAAAAATAATATAGTTAATAATTTAATACAAATTTAATCTTATTAAGATTAAATCTATTTTATATGTAATATAATTACAACACTTATGTGATTTTTTTGTGACATAAAATTATCAGAGGAGGAGTTAATGCACACTACGGATGCATTGAGCTATGACTATTCAGTCGCCAAATGTTTTCTCTTCGCTGCCATATTATTTGGTATCGTTGGTATGCTTTTAGGTGTCGTGATAGCCTTTCAAATGTTTTTACCAAACCTAGTAAGTGGTTTTTTAGGTCTTTTAGGTCTAGAAAGTGCTTTAGGTGAGTATTTAACATTCGGAAGACTACGTATATTACATACTTCGGGTGTAATATTTGGGTTTATGCTAAGTGGTATTTTTGCTACTTGGTATTATGTTGGACAGCGTGTACTTAAAGTATCAATGTCAGAATCGCCATTTCTTATGGTTATAGGAAAATTGCATTTCTGGTTGTATATGATACTTATGACATTAGCTGTAGTTTCTTTATTCTTGGGAATTTCTGGAGGTAAAGAGTACGCAGAGCTTCAATGGCCATTAGATATATTGGTTGTTGTTGTTTGGGTATTATGGGGAGTTGGTATTTTTGGTCTAATTGGTATTAGACGCGAAAAAGCTCTTTATATATCGCTTTGGTATTATATCGCTGTATTCTTAGGAATAGCGATGCTATATCTATTTAACAATATGGCTATTCCTACAGCTTTAGTTTCTGGTTATGGAAAATGGTATCATGCAGTCTCTATGTATTCTGGAGCAAATGATGCAATGGTTCAATGGTGGTATGGACACAACGCTGTTGCGTTCGTATTTACTGTAGGTATCATCGCTCAGCTTTACTACTTCTTACCAAAAGAGTCAGGACAAGCGGTTTACTCATATAAACTTTCATTATTCTCATTTTGGGGATTAATGTTTATTTATCTATGGGCAGGCGGACACCACCTTATTTATCAAGCAGTTCCAGATTGGGTACAAACAATGGGTTCAATATTCTCTGTAATATTAATCTTGCCTTCTTGGGGTTCTGCAATAAATATTCTTCTTACTATGAAAGGTGAGTGGGGACAAGTGAAATCAAATGTATTGGTGAAATTTATGATTTTAGCATCAACATTCTACATGTTCTCAACACTTGAAGGACCAATTCTTTCAGTTAAATCTGTTAATGCATTAGCACACTTTACTGATTGGATTCCTGGACATGTTCATGATGGAACACTTGGTTGGGTTGGATTTATGACAATGGCGTCGCTATATCATATGATCCCTAGAATGTTCAAAAGAGAATTACATAGTAAAAAGCTAATGGAAACTCAACTTTGGTTGCAAACATTAGGTATTGTACTATTCTTTACAAGTATGTGGGTAGCTGGAATTACTCAAGGTATGATGTGGAGAGCAACAGATGAGTTTGGTGTATTAACTCATTCATTTGTTGATACAAGCACAGTACTTATGCCATATTATGCAATAAGAGCTGTGGGCGGTACACTTTATCTACTTGGTTTCTTCTTGTTTGCTTATAATATTATTAAAACAGTTCGTGGTGGCAGAGTGCTTGACAAAGAGCCTCAAAATGCTTCGCCAGTAGCTGCATAAAAAGGAGATAGAATGTTTAGTTGGTTAGAAAAAAATCCTTTCTTTTTTGCAGTGTTTTTGTTTATAGTAGTTGCTTATGCTGGTTTAGTAACAGTTTTACCAAGTTTTAAAGAGATTGCTCGTCCGGTAGAGGGAACAAAACCTTACACTGTTTTAGAGACAGCTGGTCGTCATATCTATATTAAAGAGAATTGCAGTGGTTGCCATTCACAAAAAATTAGACCATTCAAATCAGAAACTGATAGATATGGTAGATATTCAGTAAGTGGCGAATATGCTTATGATAGACCGTTTTTATGGGGTTCAAAAAGAACAGGACCTGACTTGCTTAGAGTTGGTAACTATAGAACGTCTGATTGGCATGAAAATCATATGAAGAGTCCAGCCAGTATTGTTCCTGGTTCAATTATGCCTGCTTATCCGCATTTATATAAAAAGAAAGCAGATATTGAGACAGCTTATGCTGAAGCAGTTACTGTTAAAGCAGTTTTCAATACCCCTTACGATGCACCTGGTATGCCAGTGCTTGGAACATGGGAAGAAGCTCAAGAGCGAGCTTTGGAAGAAGCTAAAGCAGTGGTTGCTGGTATGAAAGGTCAAGATGTGCAAGATGCTATCAATAATGGCGAAATACTAGAAATAGTTGCCTTAATAGCATATATGAATAGCTTGAAGTAAGGAATATGAAATGATGCTAGATTTTATAGTCGAATATCAGGGGTATCTATATGTACTGCTGACTGCCGTTTTGGCACTTATTTTCTATCTCTATATATATCATTTATATAGTTCAGAAAAGAGTGGAGAAAGAAATTTTGAAAAATATGGTGGTATGGCAATTTATGATGATATTCATGATGTGCCTGTAGAGCCTATGCCGAATAGAAAAAGTAAATTGAACAAGGAAGAGGAGCAAAAATGAGTTGGTTTAACTTAAGTGATAACATCAACCTCTTAGCGATCATTGGAACTGTTGCTTTAGTTTTAATAACATTTGTTGTCGTTTCCATATATTTCAAAGATATTAAAAGTGGAAAAGCAAGCGGTGAAAGTTCGAAAGAAAGTTGGGATGGTATTAAAGAGTATAAAAATCCACTCCCTTTAGGATGGATTGTATCTTTTATACTAGTTACTCTTTGGGGAATTTGGTATATGTGTGCACCTGCTGGTTCACCATTTGCGTATCCGCTAAATGCGTATTCGCAAATTGGGGAGTACAACGAAGAGGTTGCAAAATATAACAGTAACTTCCAAAACACGTGGAGTAGCTTAGATAAAGAAAAACTCAACGAAATGGGTAAACGTGTCTATTTAGTACAATGTGCAATTTGTCACGGAATAGATGGCAAGGGTATTGATGGAAAAGCAGCTGACCTAACAGTATGGGGCAGCGAAAATGGAGCTGTTGAGTATGTTATCAGCGGTTCAAAAGGTTTGATGTATGACGCAGGTCCTATGTTAGCTATGGCTGGCGGAACGCTTGAAAGCAAAGAAGAAGCAAAACAAGCTGTTGCGTATATGTTTAATCATATTTCAACAAGTGGTAAATCAGCGAAAAACGCTGTAGGAAATGGCGAAGAGATATGGAACAACTCTTGTGCAGCTTGCCACGGAGAAGATGGTGAAGGAATGGGTGGATTTGGTCCAAATTTGACAAAATATGGTACTTCTGAATTCGTTCTTGATGTTCTCAAACGCGGTAAAGGCGGTTTTATTGGGGACATGCCAAACTTTAACGATGGTCGTTTAGCAGATATACAAAAACGAGCTGTTGCGGCATATGTTTCATCGCTTTCTAACTAAGGAGAAGTAATGGAAAATACAAAAAGAAGTATATTTAGTATACACGGAATAACAGGTATGTTAATCGCAGTAGTTCTGTTGCTATCTATCTTAGGTGTTTTAACATATCTTGGTATTATAACTCAACAATCAGTTGCTGACAAACCATATGTTATTAACAGTCCTGAGCAGATTAAGATGATTGATACAGGCAACGCTGCTTTTAAATCAATCAAAGGAGAATAAATATGGAATCAATAGCAGGAAAATTGATGGTATTATTGATGGTAGCTTTAGCTGTTTTAATGGCTTATAGCGTTTTGACTCCTAATCATTTATTTATAGGTTAATTTTTGTTGATCGTAAATATTTTAAGTAACCACGTTAAAGTCGTGGTTACTTTTTTATTCATCTCTATCGCAAGTTTGTCGTTTGCTAATGCACAAAGTTTTGTTTTTAATAATAAAGATATTGATGGTACAAATTTGATAAGTGATAAAACTGTTCAAAAGATAGATGAAATTGGACAAGAGCTATACAATAAAACAAAAATAAGTGCTTACGCAATTATTGATAATAGTACTGGGAATTTATCAACAAAAGAATATATAGATTCGTATGTGAAGGATTTTGATACTCCATATACTCTTTTGTTAATAATAACTGAAGATAAAATTGTAAGCATTTTGCACTCTCCAGAAGAGCTTTCAGAAAGGTTTAACAAGAAGAGGATTTTAAGTGTCTCTCCTCAATTTGGAGGAACTATTAAGCCGATTTTGAGCGATAAAAAAGGCGGTAATGATAAATATTCAGCAGCACTACTTAATGGTTATGCGGATTTGACTGATCAAATAGCAAAAAGCTATAATATTAAACTTGAAAACAGCATAGGAAGCACAAATAGGTCAATGCTTGACTTTTTTAGATTTTCTATCTATGGTTTTTTGATTGTTGTTATAACTATTTATATGATAAGAAGGATAAAAGCGAAAAAATGAAGAAGAGTGAAAGAAACTATTGGCCACATGCAATTGTTATAAGTATTTTTTTGATAGCTGTTGCTTGTGCGGCAACTGTTTATATTTCTATAAAAAATGCACCTGTTGAGTTTGATACATTTTATTTTGACAATTATGGCAATGTAGATAAAAATATAAATGAAATTCAAACTAAACAAAAAATTTTTGAAGAAAAATATATGTTTGTTTTTAATGGATTAGATACATTGGAAATAAAAGAAGATAATCAAATATCGATACAACTTAAAGATAAAGAGACAGATAAGTCAATTGATAATGCCAATATCAAAATGCTTTTAACAAGACCGGAAACAAATAAACTCAATATTGAATCAGTAGCAAAGTATAGTGATGATTTGTATATTTTATCGCCAATAGAGATTTCAAAAGCTGGAAGATGGCTTATTCAAGTAAAAGTTGAAGTTGATGAAGATGCTGGTTTTTTCACTCAAGAGGTTTATGTATCTAATTGATTGAGATATTTTCAACAGCAAGGTCAATAAGAGAGTTTTACTCATCGTTTTTAGATGTTAATGGCGTAATTCCAAAAGCAATTACGATAGCTGAGTTTGAATCAAAGGCTTGGTATGTTGATAACGGTTTTAGTGAAGCTGACACTGACACAAGAGTTGTTTTAATGCAGGAAGCTATCAATTTTGATAGCTTTCACAAACTTCATATTCCTGTTGAATTTATGGCTTTTTTAAAAAATTCTAACTATATTTTTAGATTTTTTGAAGAACTTGCAAATGAAAAAGTAGAGATTGAGTCTTTAAAAAATGCAGATATTTATGCTGAATTTAACGAGCATATTTCAATACTTGAAGAGTTGTACGTAAGATATGAGAAACTTCTTGAGAGCAAAAAACTATATGACAAAATCACACTTCCCAAAATTGCTAAAATAAATACAAATTACTTAAAATCACTAAAACAAGTTAGAATACATATAGAGGGTTATTTAAGTAAATTTGAATGTGAGCTTATTGAAACTGCACAAAACTATTGTGAAGTTAATATTTGCACTCCTATAACAAAGTATAATGAAAAGATTAAAAACTGGCTTGAAAGTTTTGGTTTACATATAAAAGAAAATACTATAAATGAGATAAATCTAAATTCTAAAAAAATCATAAATGTTTATGATATGAAAAACAATACAAAAAGCATAACTACGCAGCCATTTAGTGTATGCTCTTTGCAAGTTGGATTTGTTTTTGAGCAGATTAAAAATATGGTAAAAAGTGGGATTTTGCCAGAAAATATAGCAGTTATTTTACCAGATGAGAGTTTTGCACCTTTGCTAAAAGAGCTCGATAAATTGGGAAATTTGAACTTTGCAATGGGCAAAAAGATGAGTTCTTCAAATTTCACAAAGAAGATAAACGCAATTTTGAAATACAACAAAGAAAACAACACAGAAAATACCCTAAGAGTACATAGGTATAAAATTGATGAGAATTTTGCGGGATTGCTTAATTCAAAAATATCAGACGATGAGGCTATAAAATATATAACTAATTTAATTGATGATGATTTGCCAGAAGATGATATTGATATTATAAATGAAGAGCTTTTTTTATTTCAAAAATTTTTAGAAAATTTGCAAAAGGATTTAAGGCTTAACGAAATTCTAACGCTTTTTGAAAGTAGAATCAATAAAAGAAGCATAGATGATGTTGCAAGTGGAAAAGTAACAGTTCTTGGGATTTTAGAGACTCGCGGAGTCTCTTATGAGGGCATAATTATAGTTGATTTTAATGATGATTTAGTTCCAAAAAGAAGCAGTAAAGATATGTTTTTATCCTCGCGTGTTAGAGCCCAAAGCAATTTGCCAAGTAGTGAAGATAGAGAAAATTTACAAAGATTTTTTTATGATAGGGCGATAAAAAATGCCAAATCAGTCTCAATCTCTTATGTGGAGAATGAAGAGAGGATAGCATCAAGATTTTTAAAAAAATATGATGTAGAAGAGTGCAAAATTAATGAAATAGAGTATTTCAAGACCATATATAAAAGACAAAATCCAAAAGATATTTTTGATAAAAAAGAGCTAATTTTAAAACATAACTTTTTTGATAAACCTCTCTCTGCAAATAGATTGAAAAATTTTTTAGAGTGTCCAAGAAGATATTTTTTTATGTACATAGCAAATTTTAAAGAGTGTGCCGCATTAAGCGATGAAGTAAAAGCAAAAGATATTGGAAATATTTTACACGATGTTTTGAGAGAGCTTGATATAAATAGTTTAAATTCATTCAAGCAGATGAAAGATAGAGCAAAAGAGCTTTTGCACACAAAGAAGCAAGATAGTCTTATTTTAACTCTACACTGCGATGTTTGGCTTTTAAAATTGGAAGATTTTTTTCATGAAGAGATGAAGAGAAAAGAAGAGGGCTGGAGAGTTTATGCGACTGAAAAAGAGTTCACACGCGAATTAAATGGCGTAAAAATAACGGGAAGAGTTGATAGAATTGATAAAAATGGTGAAGATTATAGGATTTATGACTATAAAACTGGCAAAATCAACACAAGTGGAAAAATTGAAACTGCACTAAATTCGTCAGATTTTCAATTAGAGTTTTATCTATTTTTATGCGAAAGTTTAGGAAAAAATATTGAGGCGTTTTACTACAAGATAGATGAAGCAAAATTGATAAATGATGGCTTTTTTGAAGAAAAAAAGAGAAAACTACTTTGGCATATTGAAGAGCTAAAAAGTGTAAATGAGTACAATTTTACAAAAACAGAAGATTTGAAAAAATGTGAATATTGTATATACAAAACCATTTGCAGGGGTGAAGTTTGAAGTTTAAAAAAAATTTAGCACTTGAAGCAAGTGCTGGAAGTGGAAAGACCTTTGCATTAACTGTTAGATATATCGCACTTCTGCTTCAAGGCTCAAAACCACCAAACATTTTAGCTCTTACATTTACCAAAAAAGCTGCAAATGAGATGAAAACGAGAGTTTTTAACACTTTACAAAATTTACAAAATCCAAAATATGAAAATGAACTAAACGAATTATGCGAGATACTCTCTCTTACAAAAGAGGAGATTTTAAAAAGAAGAGAGCAGATAATTGAGAGATTTTTAAACGCAAATGTCAAAATTTCTACAATAGATGCATTTTTAACGCAAATCCTTAGAAAATTCTCTTTGCATTTAGGCTTGATGCCTGATTTTACAAATGATGAAAAAACAGCACAAGCAAGACTTGAAAAAAGATTTATCAAAAATGCACAAAAGCAAAATGTTTACGATAGTTTAGTTTTTTTTGCTTCGGTCGCAAAAAGAAGTTTTGGAGATGTTTTCTCATTTTTTTTAAAATTGTATGAAAAAGATAGCGAGATTGAAAATTTGACATTTGAAAGAACTTTTTTTCCAAGTGAAGATGAAGTTTTAAAAAAGTGCAAGGAGATAAAAGAGTATCTAATTTTGCAAAACGCTTCTAATGTAGCAATGAGAGTATTTAGTGTTGAAAATATAGAAGAGTTTGTAGGTAAAGATATTTTAGAAGAGAGAGAGACTCTAAACTATAGAACTTTTTCAAAAGTCTACTCTCCAAAGCTTGATGAGATGTATTTTGAATTAAAAGAGGAAATTTGCAAGTTTTATAGGCAAAAGGAGAGATTTTGGTTGGGTGAGCTTTTTTTTCTATACAACTTATATAAAAATTCTCGCCTTGATGAGGCTAAAAATAACTCAGAACTCTCATTTAATGATGTTGCAAATATCGTTTACAACCTTCTAAACAAATATATTGATAACGAATTTTTATATTTTAGACTTGATGCACAAATTGAACATTTATTGGTCGATGAGTTTCAAGATACAAATATTGTTCAGTTTAAAATTCTACAGCCAATAATTAAAGAGATAATATCTGGAGTTGGAACAAGAAACTTAAAAAGTTTTTTTTATGTTGGCGACAAAAAGCAGTCTATCTATCGTTTTCGTGGTGGTGCAAAGGTTTTGTTTGATTATATTGCCAAGACTTTTGATATTGAGATTGATTCGCTTCCTAAAAACTACAGAAGTTTAATGGAAATTGTAGAGTTTGTTAATAGAGTATTTTTAGATAAAATAAAA
Organism: Campylobacteraceae bacterium; assembly: GCA_031256525.1. Taxonomy (GTDB): domain Bacteria; phylum Campylobacterota; class Campylobacteria; order Campylobacterales; family Campylobacteraceae; genus JAIRQK01. The sequence goes on along the minus strand of JAIRQK010000179.1, from coordinate 10,821 downwards.
GAGTATAAAAACCAAATAGCCATAAAAAATGGTGGATTTGTAGAAGTTTGCACATGCGAAGAGTTGTTAGAAGAGATAAATGTAAAAGTTGAATATCTTTTCAAAAATGGCGTAAAACAGGACGATATCGCTATTTTATGCATTAAAAATGATGATGCAGAAGCCATAAAAAACTCTTTGCAAGAGAGATTTAAAGATATAAAAGTAAACACTGAGAGCAATTTAAAACTTACTCATTCTCAAAATGTAAAAAAAATCATAGAATTTTTAAAATATCTCTATTTTAAAGAAGAGCTTTATGGTAGGAATTTTCAAGTCTTAATTGGTGAGAGTTTTGAAACTTTGCCGGATATATCAGGGTTTAGTAAAGGTGATGAGCCATTAGTTATCATCAACAGATGTATAGAAAATTTTAAAATTGACACTTATGATGTTGATATTTTTAGATTTTTGGAGATTGTGGCAAATTTCAACGATTTAGAAAGCCTTCTTTTTTCGCTTGAAACTCTATCGGCAAATTCTATAAAAAAAGATGCCCAAGGTATTAAAATTTTGACAATTCACAAATCAAAAGGTTTGGAGTTTGATACTGTTTTAGTTGTTGATAGAATTGGGAAGAAAAATAATTCGCAGGATTTTTTACTGTTTGATTATGATGGAGTTAAGTTAGAGAATATCTTTATCAATATGACAAAAAGAGAATTTGTAGATGATAAATTTAAAAAAGCGAGGCAAAAAGAGGAGATTTTGCAAGAAGAGGATACGCTAAATCAACAATATGTTGCGTTTACAAGAGCAAAAAACAACCTTTTTATACTAAAAAAAGATAAAAATTCATATTTTGACAACCTACTTTTGGAAGATTTGAAATTGGGCGATTTATGTGTAAAAGAGAGTTTGCAGACAAAAGAAGAGACAATAAACTTAGAGTATGAACATAAGTTTTTTGGAAAACAAGATGTTGAAAAAAAAGATTATGCGGTTGAGGGCAATTTTGAAAATATCTATTTTGGATTGGCACTCCACTTTACATTAGAGATGATGAACGAATATAGCGAAGATGAGCTTGAAAATAGCCTCATTTTTACAAAAAATAAATTCTCAAATGTTTTAGATAACGAAGCATTTAACTCAATCAAAAAAAGAGTTTCAAACCTACTAAAAGATTCTAAATTTATAGAGATTTTAAAAAGTGGAGAGATTTACAAAGAGCAGCCATTTATGTTTAAGCAAAAAAGAGGACAGATTGACCTATTAGTCAAAGCAGAAGATAAAATATATTTGATTGATTATAAAACTTCACCTTTTGCAAAAAGTTCACATATAAAGCAGGTAACTGGGTACAAAGAGGCATTTTCAAATTTTGAAGATAAAGATGTCGAAGCTCTACTTTTTTATCTACATGAAGATAATATTGAAAAAATAGTGGTATAATTACAAATCAAAAGAGATTTTGCATAATTACTAACTTAATGTAAGTTTAATTTCAGCTATATTAAAGAATTATTTATATACAATTTCCTCTTTTAAAAGAGTATTCAGAAACAAAGGTAAAGTTATGAACTTAACAAAAGTATTAAAACCAAATGAGGTAGAACGCAAGTGGGTTGTAGTTGACGCAAATGGTAAAAAGTTTGGTCGTATTTTAACAGAAGTTGCTACAATTTTACGCGGAAAAAACAAACCTAGTTTTACTCCAAATGTAGATTGTGGGGATTATGTTATTATCATTAATGCAAATAAAGCAGTTTTTAGTGGTAATAAATTAGATAGCAAGTTGTATCATCGTCATAGTGGATATTTTGGAAGTGTTAAAAGTGAAAAACTTGGCGAATTACTTGACAAAAATCCAGTAAAACTATATAAACTTGCAGTTCGCGGTATGCTTCCTAAAACTGTTTTAGGTAAAGCTATGATTAAAAAATTAAAAGTTTATGTAGGTAGTGAACATCCACATACTGCACAAGTTAGCAAAGTAGAAGGAAAATAATTATGGCAACAACTGTATACACAACAGGAAAAAGAAAATCCGCTGTAGCAAAAGTTTGGCTAAAAGCTGGTAAAGGTGGATTTAACATCAATGGAACTGATCTTAATGCTTGGCTTGGTGGACATGAGGCTATAAAACTCAAAGTACTTCAACCTCTTCTATTAACAAAACAAGAGGCAATTATGGAAGTTAAAGCTACTGTAAGTGGTGGTGGATATTCGGCTCAAGCTGAGGCTTTAAGACATGGTATTGCAAAAGCATTGGCTAATATGGACGCTGATTTTCGTGCGATATTAAAACCAAAAGGGCTTATAACAAGAGACTCTCGCGTTGTTGAAAGAAAAAAATTCGGCAAGAAAAAAGCAAGAAGAAGTCCTCAATTCTCAAAACGTTAATATTTCGGGTCATACAAGCTATGACCCTCTCTTTCTCTCTTTAATATTCTCTATTTTTCTTAACAATTAAGTTTCATAATATTATAATCTTCCCAAATCAAAAAAAGGTTGCTGATGTTTAAAAAAATATTAAGTTTAAAGCGTAGGGGGGGGGGCAGCTTAAAGGCTTCTTAAAAAATTTTCTCTCAATAACTCACTCAAACATATTTAACTACACACATTTTTACTTTGCGACCATTATAGATAATTTTCTTTGTAAGGAGAAAATTATGAGATAAAAATAACTTTTACTATCCGAGGGAAATCATTTTTTGGTGATAATTAAATTAATTATCTTAAATTTTATAAAGTAATAAATAAGGAGAAAAGAAAATGAAAAAAGTTTTAACTATTTTAGTTTTAGGGTTGGCGGTGCTAAGTTTTAGCGGTTGTGGCGATAGTGATTGCAATAAGCATTGCAAAAGTAACAAACACTGCTATGAGCAATGTAAAGCAGCTAAAAAAACTTTTAGCTCTTTTCCAAAAGAATTTCAAGAGCTTAATAAAGTTGAATATGACCAAGAATATTTTGATAAAAATGATGATATTGTAGAAAAATATTCTGACCTTTGTACAAAATATCAATTCGAAATTGATATAACATACCATCAAGCACTCTATCAAAACTGTGCACGTATAGGTTGGGCTACGAGATCTATTAATTATAAAAATGGTCATAGCGGCTATCCTAAATGGGAGTAACCAAATAGATGGAAAAGAAGCCAACCTTTTTAATATTAATTTTAATATTATTAATTAGTGTATCCTTTGCTGATGCTGGAACAATAGACATGAATAATCCAATCGATAAATTTCTTCAAACTTTTATAATTAAATATCAAGAATGGCAAGCTAAATTTATTGGTTATGGCAGATGGGTGTTCTTTGCATTAGCTGTTATAGATATGACTCTAACCTTTGGACAAAGTGCCATTAAAGGGGAGTTGGAGTTTGCAGGAATTATAGCAACACTTATTCAGAAGATACTTATATATGGCTTTTTTGTAACGCTGTTTATAAAAATTAATTGGTTGGCTTCTATCCCAAATTCAGGACTTATTATTGGTGAACAAGTTACTGGAACATCTATCACTCCAGATTTAGTCTTGGGTGGTGGTTTACAAAATAAAAATATCTTATATCTGCGTATTAATTTACGCAGATATTAAATTTTCTAAACATTTTTTATGCCAATACACTTTTTGTAACTAAAAGTAGTTTTTAATTTTTCTATTTCTTTAAAAATACATAAATGATTAAGCAATTTACGATAGAATTAAGGTTACTATAAAATATAAAGGATTTGCATTATGTCTAAAATCATGAGAACTATGGACGGAAATGAAGCCGCGGCATACGCGTCTTATGCATTTACTGAGGTTGCTGGAATATATCCTATCACTCCCTCGTCTCCAATGGCTGACTTTACAGATATTTGGGCTTCGCAGGGAAAGAAAAATCTATTTGGTATGCCAGTTAAAGTTGTTGAAATGCAAAGTGAGGGTGGGGCTGCTGGAACTGTTCACGGCTCACTTCAAGCCGGAGCTTTAACAACTACTTATACTGCTTCGCAAGGTCTTTTGCTTAAAATTCCTAATATGTATAAAATTGCCGGACAGTTACTCCCGGGTGTTATACATGTAAGTGCAAGAACTTTAGCAACGCACGCTCTTTCTATTTTTGGTGATCATCAAGATGTTTATGCTTGTAGACAAACAGGATTTGCGATGCTTAGCACAGGGTCAGTTCAGCAAGTTATGGATTTAGCTGGAGTTGCACATCTATCGGCTATTAAAGGAAGAGTGCCGTTTTTGCACTTTTTTGATGGGTTTAGAACATCTCATGAGACTCAAAAAGTTGAAGTTATAGATTATGCTGTATTTGATAAGTTGCTTGATAGAGAGGCTGTTAAAAGATTTAGAAATGAGGCTTTAGCGCCTGACTCTCCAAAAACAAGAGGAACGGCACAAAATGATGATGTCTATTTTCAAGGAAGAGAAGTTCAAAATAAGTTTTATGAAAACCTTCCAGATGTCGTTAATGAATATATGGCTGAAATATCAAAAATTACAGGACGCGACTATAAACCTTTTACATTTTATGGTCATAAAGATGCTGAAAATATTGTAATAGCAATGGGTTCAGCTACAGAGGCAATTAGAGAAGTTGTTGATTATTTAGTTGCAAAAGGCGAAAAAGTTGGACTAATAACTCCACATTTATATAGACCATTTAGTGTTAAATATCTGATGAATGTTATGCCAAAAAATGTTAAAAAAATTGCTGTACTTGATAGAACAAAAGAGTCTGGCTCAATTGGAGAGCCACTATTTTTAGATATAAAGTCTGCTTTTTACGGAAAAGAGAATGCACCAATTATCGTTGGTGGAAGAGGCGGACTTGCGTCAAAAGATGTAACGCCATCTCATATATTTGCAATATTTAAAAATTTAGATAGCGATAAACCAAAAGATGATTTTACAATTGGTATCGTAGATGATGTAACATTCAAATCATTAGAACCTGTACAAGGAATTGATATAAGTGATAAAGATATAACAGAGTGTTTATTTTATGGGTTAGGTGCTGATGGGACTGTTGGAGCAAATAAAAGCTCAATTAAAATTATAGGTGATAGTACTGATATGTATGCACAAGCCTATTTTGCTTATGACTCTAAAAAATCAGGTGGATTTACAAGATCTCACTTGAGATTTGGTTCAAAACCTATTCGTTCAACATACTTAGTTTCATCTCCTCATTTTGTTGCGTGTTCAGTTGCTGCATATTTGGAGCTTTACGAAGTTATTGATGGAATTAGAGAGGGTGGAATATTCTTACTTAACTCTATTTGGGATACAAAAGAGACAATTGAAAAAATTCCAAATCGTGTTAAAAAGATTTTGGCACAAAAAAAGGTTAATTTTTACATTATCAACGCTACGAAATTAGCTCATGAAATTGGTCTTGGAAATAGAACAAATACTATTATGCAGTCGGCATTTTTCAAATTAACAGAGATTATCCCTTATGAAGAAGCAAAAGAGTTTATGAAAAAACAAGCGTATAAGGCTTATCAAAATAAGGGTGACCAAATAATTGAGATGAATTACAAAGCTATTGATGTTGGAGCTGATGGACTTGTGAAAGTTGCAATTGATGCTGGTTGGTTAAAATTACCAGATGAAAAACTTTCAAGCAACAACAAATATGAAGGTACAGAGTTTGTCGAAAAAATCGCAAAACCGATAAATGCTGCACTTGGAAACAACCTACCAGTTTCAACTTTCGTTGGACATGAAGACGGTACTTTTGAGCATGGTACTACCGAATATGAAAAAAGAGGTGTTGGCGTAACTGTTCCAAAATGGATAGAAGAGAACTGTATCCAATGTAATCAATGTGTTTTTGTCTGTCCACACGCTATCATTAGACCATTTTTGATTGATGAAAAAGAACTTGAAAATGCACCTATTGGAGTGAAAAATCATATTCTTGATGCAAAAGGCAAAGGTGTTGAAGGGTTAAAATATAAAATTCAAATATCACCACTTGATTGCACAGGTTGTGATTTGTGTGTTGAAAACTGTCCAACAAAAGAGAAGTCATTAGTAATGGTTCCACTTGGTGAAAGTATAGACGCTGGCGAGCAAGAAAATGCTGACTACTTATTTAAAAAAGTTAGATATAAAGATGATATATTAAGCAAATCAACCGTTAAAGGTATTGGTTTTGCACAACCACTTTTTGAATTCCATAGTGCTTGTCCGGGTTGTGGCGAGACACCATATATAACTCTACTAACAAGACTTTTTGGCGAGAGTATGATAGTAGCAAATAGTACTGGATGTTCATCGATTTATAGTGGGTCTGCACCTTCTACTCCATATAGAAAAAATAGCGATGGCAGAGGTCCAGCTTGGGCAAATTCACTATTTGAAGATACTGCAGAATTTGGTCTTGGTATGAAAGTTGCAGGTGAGACTATGAGACACAGAATTCATAGTATCATGGTAGAAACAATAGAAAAAGTTCCAAATGCACTCTCTGCTCTTTATAATGATTGGATAGATAATAAAGATGATAGAGTTAAGAGCTTAAAGATAAAAAATCTTCTTTTACCTCAACTTGAAGCCAATAAACAAGCTCCGGGCGTAAGTGAACTTCTGACCTTATCAAAACATTTAGAAAAACGTTCACAATGGATAATTGGTGGTGATGGTTGGGCTTATGATATTGGTTATGGCGGACTTGACCATGTTTTAGCAAGTGGCGAAGACATTAATTTAGTAGTACTTGATACAGAGGTCTATTCAAATACAGGTGGACAAAGCTCAAAAGCATCTCGTACTGGTTCAATCGCACAATTTACAGCTTCTGGAAAACCTGTTCAGAAAAAAGATTTGGGCTTTATTGCTATGACATATGAAAACATTTATGTTGCACAAATCAACTCAAACGCTTCCCAATCTCAAGTAATCAAGGCTTTTGAAGAGGCAGAGAGCTATAATGGACCATCGCTTATTATCGCTTATTCTCCTTGTATTGCTCATGGAATTAAAGGCGGACTTGCAAAGTCAGGCAATCAAGCTGAACTTGCTACAAAATGCGGATATTGGCCAGTTTACACATATGATCCAAGATTGAAAAAAGAGGGTAAAAATCCTATAAAAATCAATGGAAAAGAGCCTGATTGGTCGCTTTATGATGAGTTTTTGATGAATGAAGTAAGATATGCTTCACTTAAAAAAATAAATCCAAAACACGCAGCAGAGCTTTTTGAACATAACAAAAAAGATGCTCAAAAGAGATATAGACAGCTTATAAGATTAGCAGCTGCTGATTATTCAAATGAAGTTGAGTAAGAAATTCTAATCAAAAAAGGCTATATGCGAATTCGCATATAGCCTTTTATCTTCATAGAGAGTTATTTTTTAACTATCTCTTTAAGTTCTTTATTATTAAGAACACCTTTTCCGCCACCATGAACTAAAGTTGGTATACAACTTGTACAGATATGAATTGTTTCACCCTCTAAAATGCCTTGAACAAAGATAGTTTTTGGTGCATCTTTCGTACTCTTTTGACAAATGTTGCAAAAATATAGATTTTCAACTAACATATTTTCTCCTTAAAATTTTAAGATTAATTATCAGTAATTTTATCTTCCATTGCTAAATCTTCCACAGCATAGATAATTTTTGTCATCTCTATGATATTTTTTGAAATATTTTTAACATATGCACTATCATTAATTAACGATGAACTCATAGTTAAAGAAATCCGACCATTTTTTATTAAGCTATTTATAGTGTCTTGTATGTATGCTGAATAGTTTGCATACTCTTTTTCTATCTCATTTATCAAAGATAGAATAATATTTTTGTCTTCAATGTTAAAAATTTTTCTTAAAAATATTAACTGAGTCAATATATGCTCTCTTATTTTATTGTACTCATTGCTTATGTGAGGATTGTTATTGACCGTATATTTTTTGAGATTTTTCTGTATATGTTTTAGGTATTTTAACGATTCTACTACCAAAATAGTTGCTCTTTGTAAGTTTTTTAGATTTTGAGAAATGCTTTTGGAAAACCCTTTTTCATTAGCCAAAATGATGAAATTTATCATTTTGCTATAAATTATCTTTATTCTTTTTTGATATAACTCTTCAGGGTCAATCTCTATCACTTTTTTTGAAGAGTTCATTATCTCTTTAATATTTGAGTTATCGCTAATATCATCTGTTTTTATGTAGATATTCATAGCAGCAACCATATAGGCATTTGTGCAAAGATGTCTAAACTCTTTTAGTAAAACCTCTTTTATTGTATTTGGAAATTGCAAAGCCGAATCACTCAAATAGATAACATCATCATACTCATCAATAAGGCTTCTTCTTGTTTTAATAATCTTTTCCATTATCATTGCAATTTTATCAATAAAAGGCGTTAAACATAAAACACCTATAACATTTATAAGTGTGTGAAATACAGCTAATTTAAGTGCATAATTCTCTTGAGAAATTCTAACAATAAGTGCAATTTTATCAACCAAAAAAATCAACTCTTTTATAAAAATTATAGAGAGAAAAGAGATAAAAACATTAAAAGCAACATAGACAACGGCGAGTCTTTTTCCATTTGTATTTGCACCAAGTGAGCTAATTATAGCCGTTAGTGTCGTTCCTAAATTTGCTCCGATAACTATAGCAAGTGCATTCATATACGCTACTTGCCCTAAGCTAAGTGCGGAGATAGTTAAAACTATAGTTGCCAATGATGATTGAGTGATAATGGCGATAATAGTTCCGATTGCAAAATAGATAAGCACACCTTTGATACCATCAACTGAATATTGAGAAAAACTAAATGACTCTGTAGCCTCAAAACCACTTTTTATAAAATCAACCCCCAAAAATACAAAGCCAATACCAAGAAGAATTTTTCCGAAATTTTTCAGTCTGTATGAGGATTGGAAAGTAAAAATAATACCAAAAATAATGATGGGCATTGCATATTTTGCGATACTTACTCTAACGCCAAGTCCAGCTATTAACCAAGCACCTGTTGTTGTGCCAATTTGAGAGCCAAAGAGGATACCTATTCCTTGAGAGAGTGTGATAAGACTTGCACTTAAAAAAGAGATAGTTAAAACTGAAATAAGTGTGCTTGATTGGATTAGTGTGGTTGATAATATTCCAAAATTTATACTTTTGGAGATATTTTGTGTTGATTTTTGTAAAATTTTCTCTAAAGTCCCTCCACTAAAGCTCGATAAAGCCTTGCTCATACTACTCATTCCGTAAACAAATATAGCTATTCCAAAACATAAAGTTAAGAAATTACTACTCACTGTGAAGAGATATGAGAGAAAAACGATTGACACCGCTAAAAAAAATTTATCCATCTGTTCCCAATATCTTAAAACTACTCTTCATCTTCAACAAATGTTATAAGAAGATTTGTATCAACTACTTGAGCTATTTTTGAAGCTGTACTTCCAAATATGATTGGATTTAGTCCTGCTAAATTTCTCGAAGCAAGAACAGTTAGAGAAAAATCATTTTTCTGTGCATACTCTTTTATAGTATCAGATATGTTATTTTCAATCTCTAAAGTTACTATCGGTGCATCTTTTCGCGATTTTTTAAAATCATTAACATTTTTTTCAATCTCATCTTTAACAAACTCCAATGAGTGAACAGAGATGGTTGTATATGGTACTGCGACTCCAAAAGATGCAGTATTTGCATATATATACTCTGTATTGGCAGTTGATTTTAAAAAATTTTTTACATCATTTGCTCTCATCGTATATTTGCCAAGGTCAGTCTGGATAATTATCTTTTTGTCCAATGGCTTATCTCTTGCTATGAAGATAGGAGTTCCTATCTTTTCAAGAACTTTTTTTGCTGTTGAGCCAAGATAAAATACAGCTCTATTTTTGCTCATATTTCCTAAAACAACTATGTCAGCCTCGCAACTTTTTGCAGTTTTCAAAATAAGCTCCCACGCTTTTGAAAAAGTTACTACTATATCAGATTTTTCAAGCTCAACCCTATCTTTTAAAGAGTTAAATAACTCCTCGGTTATTTTTGCGATATCCTCCTCTTTATTGCTCAAACTCGCAAAATCAAAAAATGGAGTTTCAGCCGCATGAACATAAGTAACTTTAGCCCCTGTTCTTTTTTTAAGCTCATTAGCTTTTTCAATTACAAAATCATCACTTTTATCAATAGCAAGTGCTGCAACGATACGTTTCATAAAAACTCCTTTATGATAAATTATAAAAATTATAAAATAAAATAGAATAAATATAGATAAATGGGCTATTTTTTGCTAAAATTTAGGAGTTTATCTGTAGAAATTTGTAAAAAAGGAATAAAAATGCCACTTCTTGATAGTTTCAAAGTTGACCATACAAAAATGCCAGCCCCTGCTGTTAGAGTTGCAAAAGTTATGAAAACTCCCAAGGGAGATACGATTTGTGTGTATGACCTTAGATTTTGCAAACCAAATGAAGAGATACTAAGTCAAGAGGGAATTCACACGATGGAACATCTTTTTGCTGGTTTTATGAGAGAGCATTTAAATGGTGAAAATGTTGAAATTATCGATATTTCACCTATGGGTTGTAGAACTGGGTTTTATATGAGTCTGATAGGAAGCCCAAAAGAGAGTGAGGTTGTGTCTGCGTGGGAAAACTCTATGCAAGATATTTTGCAAGTAGAGAGCCAAAGTGATATACCAGAGTTAAACATCTATCAATGTGGAACTTGCACTATGCACTCACTTAAAGATGCAAAAAATATAGCAAAAAACATTATTCAAAAAGGGATAGTTATTATGGACAATGAAAAATTAAAGCTTAAATTATAAGTTATTTTATGATACA
>JAIRQK010000142.1 GCA_031256525.1 Campylobacteraceae bacterium | reverse complement strand
CTTAATATAAAATAGAGTGTATCATCCGACAAATCGACTACCTTTTTCACTGCGTAGCGACCTCAAAAACAGCGGAAAATCAGAGGTTTAAGTGGCAAAAATGACAATTCATGCACACTTACAAATAAAAGAATTTAATCAAAAAAGGAGTTTGAGAGGATGAAAGCTGATTGTTATTGCAAAGAGCAAGTCAATAAGGTTTGTTCTTTATTGCAACAATGCAAACAAGATTTTACACTCAAACGAAAACGACAAGAAAAAGGGCATTTGCAAACAAAAATCTCTTAACTACTGTAAATACTTGCTTGCTTCCCTTATGGAAAGTTTCGCCATATCTTTTTCATTTTGCTTTATGAAGTCTTTGACCCACTTTGGATTTGTTTTTGAATACTCACGCAAAGACCAACCGATTGCTTTGTTAATGAAAAACTCGGTTTGACCGAAATTGTTTTTGATTATTGTTGCAAGCAATTCGGTATTAGTTTTGTCTTTTCGACCAAGTTGGTGGTCAATCGCAATTCTACGCAACCAGAAGTTTTTATCCATACTCCATTTAAGGAGTGTTTGATTTATACCTTCATCTTTTAATGCGATACCGCCGACAATTTGGTCAAGACAATCGACGCTATCCCACCATGATTTTGTTTCAATAAGTCTTTTAAGATTTGGAATATCGTTTACTGTTAATTGCTTACTATGTCTTTTGATATAGTCCAAAGCAACATATTGCAATTCTCTCTCATTTGCATTAAAACAATCAAAAATAAATTGCCAATCTATTGGGTCACTTGTTTTGTCGTTTGTGAAAAATTGTTTTTCAAGTTCTTTTTGTTTTGGTCTTGGTATACCAAAATATGCAAACTTATTCTGCATATATGCCGACATTTTCGTGGCTTGTTTACTATCCGCATTTTGCGAAAAAAGAGATTTTAATTGTGAAAAGTCCATATCTAATTTTATACTATCAATATTTACATTTTTTATGACATTTTCACTTATTAAAACAGTACCGTGACTATCTACAATTGTCGCAATTGTTAATTGTTGCTATCACATCCAGTCTATTTATTTGCCAATTTCTCTCTTGCTCTAATTCTGTTTGATATTCATACAAATCAGCAGAATAATCTACATCTTCAACACTACCACAACTAACACACACTGCGTGTATATGCGGTCTTGTGTAGATATCATATCTCATTTTTCCATTTGGCATATTAACTTCAATTACCACGCCATGCTCTTTTAATGTGCTAACATTTTTATACACAGTCGCCAATGATATCGATGGATGCTCTTCTCTAATATCCTCATACAGCTCATCGATAGTTGGATGCTCATTTTTGTACAAAACCTTCAAAACAGATAATCTTTGCGGAGTAGCTTTTAGCTGATACTCTTTTAGCAGATTTATAAAATTCATTTTTTGTCCCTAAAGATATTTTGATTCATTATACTATTTTTTTTATTAAACAATAATATATATCAATTAAGAAATAAATTTTTATTATTTTAAATTTATTTTTTTAATTATCTGCTCAGGTGAAAGTTGTAGTTTCATCTCAACATCTTTTGTGCTTCCATGTTCGATAAATCTATCTTCATATTCAAAACTAACAATTTCTACATTATTTATACAATTTTTAGACAACCAAGATGAAAGTTTTTCCCCAACTCCACCAATTTTTGCACTATCACTAAAAATATACCATTTTTTACATATGCAAGATAGGTGTTTCAAAAGCTCTTCATCTAATGGTTTTATAAATTTCAAATCCACCAATGTTATATCTTTTTTGGTTAATTTCATACACTGATACGCTTTTGCAACTCCATTTCCATACCCAATAAAAGCTATGCTATCCTTACCTTCTTTCATAATTTCACCAACTCCAAGTTCAAATTTTACTGATTTAAACTCTTTAAATTTTATGAAACTTCCTCTTGGATATCTAAAAGCACACACTCCTTTGTGTTCAAATGCAAACTCAACAGCATATTTCATAGAATTTTCATCACGAGGTGCAAATAGCGTTATATTTGGAATTGCACTCAAATATGAAATATCAAAAACCCCCTGATGTGTCTCTCCATCTTCTCCAACTATACCGGCTCTATCAATCGCAAAAACGACATCTAAATTCATAATACACGCATCGTGAATTATCTGGTCATACGCACGTTGTAAAAAAGTGGAATATATCGCAATAAAAGGCTTAAACCCTTCTTTTGCCATTGCACACATAGAAGTTACCGCGTGCTGCTCGGCAATCGCAACATCCCAAAAACGCGTTGGAAACTCTTTCATTAGTTTGTCCATACCAGTTCCATTTGGCATAGCAGCTGTTACTCCAACTACATTTTTATGTGTTTTAGCTAAATCATAAAGCACTTCTGAAAAAAGATGTGTTGCACTTTTTTCAGAGCTACCATCGACCGCTTCTCCACTTTCTATATCAAACGGACCGACTCCATGCCATTTTTCAAGCTCTCCCTCTGCTCTTGTATAACCTTTTCCTTTTTTGGTCTGAGCATGAACAATGACTGGTTTTTGCATTTTTTTTGCTGTATTAAGCGTTTCTATTAAAGATTTTAAATTATGTCCATCAACTGGTCCGATATACTCAAGTCCCAACTCTTCAAAAAGCATTCCCGGAGTTATGAGCTTAAACCCCTCTTCAAATCTTTTTGCCATATAAGTGGCTGACTCTGGTAAATAATCTAAAAACTTCTCAACTCTTTTTTTAAATCCTTGATAAAATTCTCCAGCCATCATATGCGAAAGATACCTACTTATAGCACCTATTGGCTTTGATATACTCATCTCATTATCATTAAGTATGATAATTGCTGGATATTTTCTATCTCCTAATTCATTTAACGCTTCATACGCCATTCCAGCACTTATCGCCCCATCACCAATTCGGGCAACTGTGACTCTATCCTTTTCACTTTTTAAGTCAATAGCCTTTGCAACACCGACTGCTAAAGATATAGAGGTAGAGCTATGTCCTGCTACAAAATAGTCACTATTGCTCTCATTTGGTTTTGTATATCCACTAATTCCATTAATTTGTCTTAAAGTACTAAACTCTTCCCATCTTCCAGTCAAAAGTTTATGTGTATATGACTGGTGGCTAACATCAAATATAAATGGATCTTTTTTTGCATCAAAAACATGGTGCATTGCTACAATTAATTCAACTGCTCCCATATTTGAGCTTAAATGACCACCATTTTTACTAACAACTTCAATTATCCTGGTTCTTATGTTTCCACATAAGTTTTCAAGCTCTTCCAAAGTCATATGTTTTACATTTATCTTTTCCATAAGCCTATGCAAACCTCAATTTCAATCTATAGAATTGATATAAATATTTTTAAACATTTCAATAATTTTCTCATTTTGTTTATCTGTTCCAATTGTTATTCTGATTGCATTCATTTTGTAAGAAGATAGGTCTCTAATAATTATCCCTTTTCGCAAAAGCTCTTGTGAGATTTTTGAAGAATTTTTATCATTTGGTAAAAGATAGGTTATAAAATTCGTATAGCTTGGAATACGCTCAATTTTCAATTCTTTTGCTAAATTTTCATACTTTATCATCTCTTTAAAGTTAAGTTTAACACTCTCTTCCATAAACTCTTCATCTTGCAAGGCAACTATTGCTGCTTTTAAACTAAGAGTTGTAATATTAAATGGTGGTCTTAATTTTGATAGCGAATTTATAATATCAGCATTGGCTATACCGTAGCCAACTCTCATTCCACCAAGTCCATAAGCCTTTGAGAATGTTCCTAAATAAATCGTATTTTCAAAAGTTTCTATCAACTCTTTTGGATTAAGATATTTTCTTTTGTCTTTAAAAGAGGCAAACTCTTGATAAGCTCCATCTATTACAACAAGTGTATTTTTATCAATTTCATTTAAAAAATTATGAATATCATCTCTATCTAAACATTCGCCAAGAGGATTATTCGGGACACATAAAAATATAACTTCTATATCTCTATTTTTTTTATAAATTTCTAAAAATTCGTTTAAATTATGCTGTGCTAAATCTGTTTTGATAACATTTGCACCAACATGTTTGCTATAAATTTCATACATTGCAAAAGTAACACCAGCTGTTAAAATTTTACTATTTTTATCCGCTTTTGCATGGAGTATAAATTCAATCACTTGGTCACTTCCAGAACCAATAATAACATTTTTACTTGTAACACCATACTTTTTTGATAGCATATCTTTTAGTTCATACATACTATCGTCTGGATAAAGCGACATATTTTTTGCTTCACTGCACACTGCTTGTATAACTTTTGGACTGCAACCTCTTGGATTTTCATTACTTGCAACTTTTATAACATCATTGGCATTTATAC
>JAIRQK010000136.1 GCA_031256525.1 Campylobacteraceae bacterium | reverse complement strand
TTTTATAATTAATGTTAATGGGGGGGCAAAATAATGCAAGACTTAATACTCGCTGACCTTAATCTTGTAACGCTTTTACCTGTTTGTGCTTTGATAGTTGGAGCTTTATTGATTTTATGTATAGATATTTTTAATAATGACATTTCAAAAAGATTTTATACGATAATTTCGGTTTTATTTATCCTTTTGTCGCTTGGTTTTTTAATTGGATTGGAGCCAAACCAAAAAGGCTTTTTTGATGTTATGTTAGTTGATGGTATAGGCGTTCTTTCGCAGATTATCATCTTAGTAGCGTCAATACTTTTCATTGCGTTAGCTCTAAATTCTCAAGAGTTTAATGAGCATAGATTTGCAGAGTTTTTCGCTCTGTTTTTATTTATGATAGCTGGATTTGTCTTTATGGTTTCAAGTGAAAATTTGATACTTATATTTTTAGGACTTGAAACAGGTTCGTTAGCACTCTACACAATCATTGCAATGCACTCTCGCCAAAAGGCAATAGAAGCGGCGATAAAATATTTTTGTATGGGAGCACTTGCTGCTGGGTTTTTTGCATTTGGAGCAATGATACTCTATGCACTAACAGGAAGTGTTGATATATCAGTAATACATGAGAGATTAATAGAGAAAAATTTCGAACCAATGTACGCTGTTTTGGGTGGTATAGCATTTATTCTTGGAACACTTGCTTTTAAACTATCTCTTATACCATTTCACACTTGGGCGCCTGATGTGTATGAGGGAAGTTCAGCACCTCTTGCTGGCTATATGTCTGTTGTTCCGAAAATTGCGACATTTGTGGTGGTGTTAAGATTTTTTGAAGTTCTGATATCTTCTGGACTAACATGGCTTCATGATATGTTATATCTGTTAGTTATTGTAACTATAACATTAGCAAATTTAATGGCACTTGCACAAACTGATGTCAAGAGAATGTTAGGGTTTAGCTCAATTTCACACGCTGGATTTGTGTTAGCTGCAGTTTTGATAGCATCAATTGGAGAAGATGTTGTCTCTTATCAAGCAAAAACAGCTATATTTTTCTATTGGGTCTTTTTTATGTTTACAAATCTCGGTGCTTTTTCTATGCTTTGGATCGCAAGAAACAAAGAGAATCTTTGGGATGAGAGATTTCAACACCCATTTGTTAAATTCTCAGGTATGGTAAAAGTTGCCCCTTTTGCGGCAGTTATTATGGCTCTGTTTATGTTGTCATTGGCTGGAATTCCTCCATTTTCAGTATTTTGGGGCAAAATCTATATTATGAGTTTGGCTATAAACGCAGAGTATGTAGGACTTGCAATTATTATGGCGATAAATAACGCGATAGCAGCTTACTACTATCTGAAACTTATAATTTATATGTTTTTAAAAGAGCCAATCGAAAAAGATGGAAGCATATATATTATAAATTCGTCAGGACCTCTTGTTTTTATAGTTGGAATTGCGGCTATATTTACCATTTTTGCTTTTGTTTTGATTGAGCCACTTTTGCGTCTTATACAGTACTATTTATAAAAACTGTTTTTTGAGATGTTAGTTGTGGTGTTAGTAAATATGTGTAATGTTATAAGTTTTAAGAGAAGATAGAGATTTAGTTTAATATAGTTTCAGTTTAAAATTTTAAAACAAGAGGTGAGGAAATGAAAAAAATAGTTGCAATAATGTTTTGCTGTTTTGGTTTATTTATTGTTGGTTGTGAACAAAAAGAATGTAGTGATATTATATGTTTTGAAAAAAAGTGCAATAACAAGAACTTTAAGTCTTGTGAATATCTTGGCAACATATACTCACTTGGTGAGTTAGGAATAAGACAGGACTATGCAAAAGCTGTTGAATATTTTACTAAGGCTTGTGATGGTGGGGTTGCTAGGTCTTGTGGTAGTCTAGGTGTTAGTTATCTTAATGGTCAAGGCGTAAGACAGGACTATGCAAAAGCTTTAAATATTTTAAATAAGGCTTGTGATAAAGATGATGCAGTCTCTTGTTTTGGTGTGGGCATTTTATATGAATCTGGGGTTGGTGTTGAAAAAGATATATCACAAGCAAAAGAGTATTTTGGAAAAGCGTGTGATTTAGGGTTGCAAGATGGTTGCGAAGAGTATAGAAATTTAAACAAATAACACTTTTTTGAAAACTTTAATCCTATTATTACTACCACTTACCCTCTTTGCACTAGAGGGTAAAGTCGTTCGTATTGCTGATGGAGACACATTAACTATTTTAACCTCATCAAGTCAAATAGCATAAACTAAACCAGAACAAAATAGATAAAATTTACACACAAGAATTATCTATATTTTTTAAAATTATATCCTCTAATTCATTTAGAGGTTTTTTTACTATATTTTGGTCTAAAAATTGCGTTTTTTTAAAAGTTTTTTGTCTTTTTGCGAGTTTTGCTGTGTTAGTTATGATTTTCTCCTCAAGTTCTTTAATGTTATAAATGCCATCAAAATAGTCAATTACCTCTTTTATTCCAATAGCTTTCATACAGTTTGGTTCGCGTGAATATCTCTTTTCTAAAATCGCCACCTCATCAATAAGACCATTTTTTATCATATTTTTTGTGCGTTTAGTAATTCTCTCTTTTAAAATATCTTTATCTGTCTCTATCTCAAAAATAGGAATCTGCTTTATTATTGGTTTTTTCATTGTTCTTTTCAAAAAATGACTTGGAATCTCTTCTGTTTGAAAATATATCTCATACCATTTTTCAATTCTATAACTATCATTTTGTTCAATTTTTTCTTTCATAATAGGGTCAATTTCTATCATTTTTTTATAAGCACTTGTCAAATCTCTTAAAACCCTTGAAACTTTCAGTGCATTTTCGGTGCTTATTATTGGTCTATCGCTAAGTCCGCTGAGCATTGCTTTTAAATAAAAACTTGTTCCACCAACGATAATTAATGGTATATTTTTTTGTAAAGCCTCTTTTTTCACTTTTTTGTAAAGGTCAAAAAAAAGCGTTACATTAAAAATTTCATTTGGATATATCTCATCTACACCAAAATGTTTTACTTTTTTTAGCTCATTTTTTGTCGGTTTTGCACTTGCTATATCTATCTCTTTGTAAACAGACAGTGAGTCAAGAGAGAGAATAATAGCGTTTAACTTTAAAGCCAATTTCAAAGCCAAATCACTTTTTCCAGATGAAGTTGTTCCAATAAGTGCAAACTGCATAAAGTAAGCCTTTTTATTTTTTGTAAATTATAACAAAATAAGACTTTTATATGTAAAATATATTTTCATACAAATAGATAGACAAGGGAAAATATTGCAAAAATTTCTTTCAGCTTTAAAGGATATCGGCGAGTTAATTGTTTTTAAGCACTCTGTTTTTGCTTTGCCATTTATTTTTATCTCAATGATAGTTGCTTCATACCACTTAAATGAAACCCCTTGGTTTGGTTTTAAACTTTTAATTTTGGGGCTTTTGTGTGCAGTGAGTGCGAGAAATTTTGCAATGGCTTTTAATAGATATTGTGATGAAGAGATAGATAGGTTAAATCCAAGAACAAAAGATAGACCAAGTGTTGATGGAAGAATTGGCAAAAAAAATATGATAATTTTTATCGTTGTAAATGCACTTATTTTTATAATGACAGCTTATTTTATAAATGAGGTTGCTTTTTATTGCTCATTTCCGATACTTCTTGTGCTTGGTGGCTACTCTTTATTTAAAAGGTTTTCTTCTCTTGCCCATTTAGTTTTAGGTCTCTCTTTGGGACTTGCTCCAATTGCTGGAAGTATAGCCGTTTTGAGTTATACGCCAATGTGGTCTTGGCTTCTCTGTTTTGGCGTAATGTTTTGGGTTGCTGGGTTTGATTTGCTTTACTCTTTGCAGGATATTGATTACGATAGAAAGAACAATCTCTTCTCAATTCCTTCAAGATATGGATGGGATGCAACATTTTTCATATCTTCTGTTTTTCACGCATTAACCTCTATTTTTTGGTTATTGTTTGTGATAGAGGCAGAACTCTCATACATTTCATATTTTGCAGTTTTTGTAAGTGTGGTCATATTGTTTGCTGAGCATAAAATTGTAAGAAGTGATTTTAGGAAGATAGATAAAGCATTTTTTATACTAAATGGGTATCTTGGAATAATATTTTTTATTTTTGTACTAATTGATCTAATTTTTATCGTATAATAATAATTAAAGAAAAAATTGAAGGAGATATTGTGGAAATTTTAAGCAATAATTTGGAGTTCGTAATTGCTATATGTATAGCAGTTGCCCTAATTATCGTCATTTTATTTATAAATATGAGGGATAAAGAGATAAATAGGCGTCTTGAAATTTTTGAAAAAACTATTGAAGATATAAATCAACAAAGTTTTGAACTTCAAAAAATGGTAAAAGAGAAGATGTTTCACAATACACTCGAAAACAATAACGAACTAAATGAGATGTTTCAAAAAGAGATTCAAAATAAAATCAAACCACTACAAAATTCCCTAAAAGAGATACAAGAGATAACAAGATCTTTTCAAGAAAAACAAAAAGAGATGCCTTTGCACATAAATAAAATAGACACTAACTCTCTCGAAAATAGTTTTGCAGATATAGATAAAGAGCCTTCAAGCGTAAGTTTTTCCCAAAAAACATTTGAAGATGAAGATATTGCTAACACAAAAATGCAAATAGATGATGATTTTGATTATGAAAAGAAGATTTATGAACTTTATGGGTCTGGGAAGAATGAAAAAGAGATTGCTAAACTTTTAAATCTTAAAGAGAGCGAAGTCGCTTTTGTTCTATCTCTTAGAGATTATTAAATAGAAAATTAAAATTTATATTTGATAATTGACCATTTGTTCTATGTCAATAGTTAATAAAATATCGTTATGTATAATTATATACAATTAAATTTAGGGATATAAATATGCTTATCGATGGACACGGTAGGAGAGTCAATTATCTTCGTGTTTCAGTAACCGAAAGATGCAATTTTAGATGTCAGTATTGTATGCCGAACACTCCGTTTTCTTGGGTTCCGCACGAAAAAATACTTACATACGAAGAGATGTTTTTATTTATCAAAATTGCTATTGATGAAGGTATAAATAAGATAAGGATAACAGGCGGTGAGCCACTTGTTAGACCAAATTTAGAAGTTTTGATAAAAATGATAAGTGATTATAAAGAGGATATCGATTTAGCACTTACTACAAATGCTTTTTTTTTAGAAAATCAGGCAAAGAGTCTTTATGATGCTGGGTTAAAGAGAGTCAATATCTCACTTGATAGCCTTAAAAAAGATGTGATTTTGGAAATTTCTAAAATTGATGCTCTTGAGAAAATATTAAGAGGAATTGATAAAGCACAAGAAGTTGGCTTAAAGATAAAGCTAAATATGGTGCCATTAAGAGATGTCAATGACAGTGAAATTTTGGATATTATAGAGTTTGCAAAAACGAAGAGAGTTATGGTTAGATTTATAGAGTTTATGGAAAATTCGTATGCAGATGGTGAACTAAAAGGACTAAATGCAGATGAGATAAAAGAGATAATTTTGAAACAATATATTTTTAAAGATATAGGCAAAATTGGCACATCACCAGCACATAGATATCAGCTTGAAGATGGCTATGTTTTTGGAATAATAAATCCTCACAGGCACGATTTTTGCGAGACTTGCAATCGCATAAGGTTAAGTAGCGAAGGGTTATTGATACCTTGTCTCTATTTTGATGAGGCAAGAAGCATAAGAGAGGCTGTAAAGAGTGGAGATATTGAAAAGGCGGGAGAGATTTTGAAAACTGTTTTGAAAAATAAACCAGAAAAAAACAGATGGCAAGAGAATGAAAAAGAGAATGAGACAAGCTCAAGAGCTTTTTATCAAACGGGTGGATAATGTTATATTTAGTTGAGAGTTTTTTATCTTTTCAAGGTGAAGGAAAATATGCGGGAAGTCCATCAATCTTTTTTAGATTTGGTGGGTGCAATCTTGCGTGTAAAGGTTTTAAAGTTTTGTACAATAAACCAAAAACGGACGAGATTTTGTTCGGGTGTGACTCATTTTTTGCAGTTGATAAAAGCTTTAAAGATGAGTGGGAAATTATTAAAAATTCAAACGAACTAATGGAGAAAATTCATTTTCATACAAAAAAATTAAACTATAAACCAAATATTGTTATAACAGGCGGCGAACCGCTTTTACATTTTAAAAATGAAATATTTTATGAATTTATAAAACATCTTTTAAATGAAAAATTTAGTGTACATATAGAGACAAATGCAAGTATCAAAATTGATTTTGAAAAATATCCATTGTATAAAAATCTCACATATGCCGTAAGCGTAAAACTTTCAAACTCTGGCGAAAGCAGGCAAAAGCGTATAAATAAAGAAGTAATTATTGAAATTTGTGAAAATGCAAAGGAGAGTTTTTTCAAATTTGTTATTGATAAAGATATGACTTTTTGTGAAGATGTGAAAAAAGAGATTGAAGAGATTGTCTCTTTAGGCTTAAAAAAAGAGGTTTTTTGTATGCCGATAGGAAAAGATAGAAAAGAACTTAATAGTAATGCTAAAATAGTTGCGGATTTTTGTGTAAAAAATGGGTATAATTACTCTGACCGTACACATATAAGAATATATAATAATAAAAAAGGTGTTTAGTTGATAATTAGAAAAATTTTTAAGTTTGAAAATACTCATATTGTTAGAAATTGTTCCACTAAAAAATGCAGAAGTAGTATCCACGGGCATTCGTATAAGGTTGAGGTTCTTTTTAGCTCAAATGGGTTTGATAATGCGCAGATGATATATGATTTTGGATTGATGAAGGGTGATATGAAAGACTTAATTGAAGTTTTTGACCACTCAATCACTCTTTGGAAATATGATGATAAAGAGTACATAGATGCGATGAAAAAATTTTCAGATAGATGGGTCGAGCTTCCTGTTTCCCCGACTGCCGAGCAATTTGCGAGAGTTATTTTTATAATGGTTGATATGCTTTTAAAATCTACAGTTTTTGTAAATAATGAAGCAAGAGTTGAGCTTGATAGCATAGTTGTACATGAAACAGATAGTAGTTATGCAAAAGCCGATAGAGATGATGCTTATAATCCAATTTTTGGTATTATAAACCCAAAAGAGATTATTTTTTCAGATGCAATTTGTGAGGACTTCAATAATGCAAATTTGTGGCAAGATATTTTAAGTGGTAAAAAATTTACAAATAAAAACATAGTTTAATTTTTAGTAGGAGTGTTTATGAAGAGAATATTTTTAGTGTTGGTTTTCGGACTATTTTTAGTTGGTTGTAGTGATGATAAAACTACACAAAGTTTTGTTGAAGATACAACTAAAAGCGTTGAGAATATAGTTCAAAATGCAAGTGAGGTAGCTACAAACATTGCACAAGATTTGCAAGATATAGCTCAAAATGTAACTCAAAACATAGGCGAAAATGTTGATGGAGTAATTGAGGATATAGGTCAAAAGACAGAGAAAGTTGTTTCGCAATTTGTAGAATACAAAGCTTCAGAAGTTGAAGACATAGGTCAAAAGGTAGAGGAAATTATCAACGATGCACAGGGGATAGTAAGTAGTTCTGCCGTTGTAGTAAAAGAGGCACAAGAGAAAATTACTGAAAAAGTTGCACAAGCGAATGAAAGTGTTGCTAAAGTTACAAATCTTGATGCAGGCAAGAAGGTGTATGGAAGATGTATTGCTTGTCATGGTACAAAAGTTGAAAAACTTCCTCCAGGAGGAAATGAGATCATTAAAGAGTGGAGTGCTAGTAAAATAAAAGAGGCTTTGATAGGATATAGAGCTGGGACTTATGGACATAAAATGAAAGCAACTATGACTTCGCTTGTTAAAAATATGAGTGATGAAGACTTTACAAATGTATCAAATTACATACAAAGTCTAAATCAATAGATGCAAGAGACCATTAGTTTAACATTAGAAGTTATTAGATTATCATCTCTTGCATTCATATTTTGTGCGTGTATTGGCATTACTATTTTTATAATTACAAAGAGTCAAGATAGACTTTATAAAAATTATAGATTACTGATGCCAATGTACTATATGTTTTTTGCAATTACTGCTTTTTGTGGAATTACGCTTTTGGCTTTTAACTTTTTTCAAATAACGCTAAGAGTTATTCTAATGATAGCAGCTTTTACAGCCATTTTGATAACGAGTATAAAATCATATAAATTTAGCAAAAATAGAGAATTTTTTATTAAATTTCAAAGTTTTACACGCAAAAAATATATGGTTGATGTAGCGATTTGTTGTTTAGTATTTTTGGGTATAAAATATTTGGGATAAAATTTGCAGTTTGTCTATAATGAAAAGAGCGGAAACGATGCTTTAACTATCGAAAATGATAGTTTTGTTCACATTTTTAAAGCAAGAAGAACCAAAATTGGCGAGGATATTTTTTTTAGAAATTTAGAAGATGACAATATTTACAGATATCAAGTATTGGAAATTAATAAAAAAAATGCAGTTTGTAAACTTTTTGATACAAAAAAAGATAGAGAAAAAAAATTAAAAGAGTTTAATTTAGCATGGTGTGTAATTGATACGAAAATAGTGGAAAAGACACTCCCAATTTTGAATGAGATGGGTGTAAAACGGATATTTTTTGTATATTCAGACTTTTCGCAAAAAAATTTTAAAATTGATTTTGAAAAGCTAAAAAAGATATTAATTTACTCATGCGAACAGTGTGGAAGAGCTGATTTTATGGAATTTAAACTATTTAATTCTATAAAAGAGTTTATGGAAAAATATAGTGATTTTGGTGTTGTGGATTTTTCGCCAAATAGGATAGATAAGTTCATATGCAAACTCCCACAAACTTGGATGATTGGGTGTGAAGGTGGGTTTAGCAGGAGCGAAAAAGAGCTCTTAAAAAACCAAAAAATTGTGGGATTTGATACGGACAATATTTTAAAAAGTGAAAGTGCAGCTATTACTATTGCCTCAAAAATTCTTCTTTAGTATATTGAAATATCAATAACTTTTTGATATAATCCAGTCCCTTCTTATGAAATATAATTAAACAGCTATGATTTTGAAGGATTATAATTAATTTAAGGAAACGAGAAATGAAAAAAGAGATTCATCCAGAATACGTAGCTTGTACAGTTACATGTGCTTGTGGAAATAGCTTTGCAACTATGTCAAATACTCCAGAATTGAGAATTGATATTTGCAGTAGCTGCCACCCATTTTTTACAGGAAGCGAAAAAATTGTTGATTCTGCTGGACGCGTTGAGAAGTTCAAGAAAAAATACAATATGAAATAAGTTTTAGCATTTGCTATATTTTGTTCCTACCCCAATAGGGAATTTGGACGACATAACAGTAAGAGGCTTAAGGCTTCTTACTACAACCTCTCTGATTTTTTGTGAAGATACAAGGAATACGAAAAAACTCATTACACTTTTAAAAGAAAAACACAACATTCAAAATCAAATTGAGCAAAAGTTTATCTCATTTCACTCACACAATGAACAAGAAATTATAAAAGAGTTAAACCCCCAAGAGTTTTTAAATAAAGACTTTTTATATGTGAGTGATGCGGGAATGCCATGCATTAGTGACCCGGGAAATTTATTGGTTAAATTTGCTCAAGACAATAATATAAAATATGAGGTTTTACCCGGTGCAAACGCTGCACTTTTGGCTCTTGTTGCAAGTGGATTTGATGGAAGTGATTTTTATTTTTACGGGTTTTTACCACACAAAAGTGAGGCTAGAAAAAGTGCATATAAGAAAATTTTAGATTTTACTTGCAATGTAATTATCTATGAATCGACTCATAGGATTGTAAAATCTATCGAAGATTTAAAAAATATTGAACCAAATAGAGAGATTTTTGTCATAAAAGAGGCAACAAAAAAATATGAAATACATTTTTTAGGTTCTGTTTTAGAAGTTTATGAAAAACTAAAAACTTCAAATCTTAATGGTGAATATGCGATAGTCATTAAAGGAAAAGGTAGTTTTACAAAAATACATACTAATTTAGATGAAAATGATATTTTGCCATTAAATATTCCAAACAAGCAAAAAGCAAAATTATTGTCAAAAATAACAGGAATCAGTTCAAATAAATGGTATGATAGACTAACTAAAGAGTAATTAGATTATATTTAAGTGATTTTAATGTAAAATGTTTACTATGATAGTTTATGGTAAACAACTTTTTTTACATTTGTTAGAAAAATACCCGAAAAAGATTGAAGTGGTGTATTTGGCAAAAGAGTGTGACAAAAAAATATTCTCTAAAATTGCCAAACTAAATGTGCGAATTGAAAAATTAGATGAGAAAAAAGCTCAGGCTTTGGCTCGTGGTGGAAATCATCAGGGATTTTTGGCTCAAATTGAACCACTAAGATTGGTGGAGCTTAGTTCTTTAAAAAATGAAGAGTTTTTGGTAGTTTTAAGCGGTGTTACAGATGTTGGAAATATTGGTGCTATTATAAGAAGTGCTTATCTCTTTGGGGCTAGTGGGATTATAGTTTGCGGTATAAGAGAATTGAAATTAGAGAGCATTATAAGAACGAGTAGTGCAGCGGCGTTTGAAGTTCCAATTTGTTCGGTATTTAATGTTTTAGATGTTATAAATGAATTAAAAGTTTCGAAATATAAAATTTATGCCGCTGATATGAATGGTGTTAATATCGATGGTGTTGAATTTGACAAAAAGAGGGTTTTGTTGTTGGGTAGTGAAGGCTTTGGGCTTTCAAAAAAGGTGCTTGAAAAAAGTGATGAGGTAGTCAGCATTGATATAAAGAAAGGTTTTGATTCTTTAAATGTTAGTGCTGCTGCTGCGATACTGTGCTATAGGATGAAAACATTATGAGTAGCGATATAAAAGTTTTAAAAGAGATAGGGTTAAAAGAAGTTTCAAGGAAAACATACATAGAAGTTAAATATTTACAAAGAATGGTGGATAAAGATTTTGCGAACTTAAATAGAGCAAATACTTTGGGATTTGTAAAAATTTTAAAACGCGAATACAATTTGGATCTCAGTAATTGGGCGAAAGAGTTCGAAGAGTATCTCAAAGAAAATGAAGATGAAGTGGCAGATGAGCAGTTATTTATCGATACAAAACCAAACTTTTGGCACAATAAAACATACATTCTTTTAATTGTCGTATTTATTGTGTTACTTGGTGGATTTTTATACTCATATTTTTATAACAGAAATAGCAATATCTTGCCTACTACTACTGATACAATATTCACACAAGCTGTGGAGAACGCGACAAGTGCGGATTTGATCAGTGATGATGCAAATGATGAAAATACAACTACTGATAATGTTACTGAAGAGCTTTCCGATGCAACAACTAATGATGATGTTGAAAGTGTGATAACAAGCAAAAAAGCTATTTTAAAACCAAATGGCAATCTTTGGATTGGTTTAATAAATTTGAATACTTTTGGCAGAGAGGCTTTTGAGCAGAGTAGTAGTTTTGAGATTGATTTGACAAAAGAGCAACTTATTTTGGCTGGACATGGATTTTTTAAAGTCGAAAGTGAAAATGGTGAAATTTTAGATTATGGTTCAACTGCCAAGAGATACTTGTATGTAAAAAACGGTACCATAAAAGAGATAGATAGAAGTGATTTTAGAAATTTAAATAGGGGAAGAGATTGGTGAAAAAATACATACTGTTTTTGTTAAGCCTATTTATATTTGCAAACGCAGATGCTTTAGATGATAATATAGCAACATTTATGGATGCAAAAAAATATGAGAGTTCAAAAAATTTAATTCGTTTTCTGTTTGTACCAAGAGAAAATTACTATAAAAATAGTGATGTTGATACATTGAGCGTTATAAAAACTTTAAATAAAAATGGATTATTGAGTCTATATTCAAAAGAGCCAAAAGATGTTGAACTTGTTTTTTATATCGACTTCAATCCTTTGATATCTTTGAAAGTTATCCATGAGTCTTTAACATCAATGGGGTATAGCTTTTTTCTAACAAAAAAAATGGTTAAATCATCTAATGGTTTAGAGTGGCATATTGATATTTCTACTCAACATGTACCAAATCCTATAGTTTTAGAAGAGAACTTAAGACAAAGAGGCTGTTTTATAGAGGATATTACAAAAAATGATAATAGGTGGAGTTATAAAATAAATACTCAAAACACAAAGATAGATGCTTTGAAACTCCAAAAAAATATACAACATGAACTTACAAAACCTTTTTCAGCTTATTGGGTAAAGTTAGACAGTGTAGAAAAAGTAATCATAAGAAGTCATATTGCTGATTATTGGTATCCAAAAGTTACATTTTATGATGAGGGGTTGAATTTTTTAAATAAAATCGAAGAGAGCGATAAAAAAGCTGTTTTAAATGTCTCTGTGCCAAAAAAAGCACATTACATAAAAATAGAAGATAGATATACCCTTGATAACATAAAAAGAGGGATAAAAATAACTTTAGAATAAAAAAACTTAAGGAAGTTAAGATGTTTGATGAGATTCGTTTCAATACAATAGAGAGATTGCCAAATTATATTTTTGCAGTTATTAATGAGCTAAAATTAAAAGCAAGACAAAATGGCGAAGACATAATCGATTTTTCCATGGGAAATCCAGATGGAAGAACGCCACAACACATAGTTGATAAACTTATAGAATCAGCAAATAGACCAAAAACACACGGCTATTCTGCAAGCCAAGGCATTTATAAATTAAGACTCGCAATTTGCAATTGGTACAAAAGAAAATATGGAGCTGAACTTGACCCAAATACCGAAGCAGTTGTAACATTAGGAAGTAAAGAGGGTTATGTGCATATGGTTCAAGCCATAACAAATCCGGGTGATGTTGCAATTGTGCCTGATCCTGCATATCCTATCCACTCATATGCATTTATTATTGCCGGAGCAAATGTACATACATTGAGTTTGGATTTTAATGATAGTTTTGAACTTGACACAAAACTGTTTTTTGAAAAATTAAAAAAAGCAATTGCGGAGAGTTTTCCAAAACCGAAATATGTGGTTGTAAATTTTCCACACAATCCAACGACAGTTACAGTCGAAAAAGGGTTTTATGAGGAGCTTGTCGTACTTGCAAAAAAAGAGAGATTTTATATCTTAAGTGATATTGCTTATGCTGAATTGACATTTGATGGATATAAAACACCATCTATATTTGAAGTTGAAGGTGCAAAAGATGTTGCGGTTGAGAGCTATACTCTATCAAAAACTTATAATATGCCCGGCTGGAGGGTTGGTTTTGTTGTTGGAAATAAAAAGATAATAGCTGCACTTAAAAAAATAAAATCGTGGTTTGACTATGGTATGTTTACGCCGATTCAAGTTGCTTCAACAATAGCAATTGATGGTCCGCAAGATTGTGTTGAAGAGATAAAAGAGATTTACAGAAAAAGAAGAGATGTTCTATGCGAATGCTTTACCAATGCTGGGTGGGAGATGAAAAAGCCAAAATCATCAATGTTTATTTGGGCAAAGCTACCAGAGTGTGCTATGCATTTGGGAAGTTTAGAGTTTTCAAAGCAACTTTTAACTGAAGCTCAAGTTGCGGTTAGTCCGGGCATTGGATTTGGCGAATATGGTGAAGGATATGCGAGGATAGCCCTGATTGAAAATGAAAATAGAATTCGTCAAGCTGCAAGAAATATAAAAAAATATCTGAATTCATTAAAAGAAGCAAAATGATAAAAGTGGCAATTATTGGCGTTGGCACTGTTGGAAGTAGTGTTGCTAATATACTTAAAAAAAATGCAAAAATAATTGAAGCAAGAAGTGGTAAAAAGATAGTCCCAGTTATTGGTGTTGTAAAAAATTTAAACAAAAAAAGAGATGTTGATATTGAACTAACTGATGATATTAATGAAGTGCTTGACCGCGATGATATAGATATTTATATCGAACTTATGGGCGGTGTTGAAAATGCTTACAATGTAGTCAAAAAAATACTAAAAAAAGGTAAAACAGTTATCACGGCAAATAAAGCACTTTTAGCATATCATAGATATGAATTGCAGCAAGAAGCGAGAGTTTTGGACACTTCTATTGGCATTGAAGCGAGTGTTGCTGGAGGAATACCTGTTGTCAAGGCTCTTAGAGAAGGACTTAGTGCAAATCAAATATTAGCTATAAAAGGCATTATAAACGGTACATGCAACTTTATTTTGTCAAAAATGATGAATGAAAAAGCAAATTTTAAACATACTTTAGAGGAAGCTCAAAAACTTGGATATGCCGAAGCTGACCCAACATTTGATGTTGGTGGATTTGATACTGCTCATAAATTGCTGATACTTGCAAGTATTGCTTATGGAGTTGATGCAAAACCGGAAGATATTTTGATTGAAGGAATTGAAAATATTTCGCCAGAAGATATCTATTTTGCTAATGATTTCGAATACAACATCAAACTTTTAGGAATTGCCAAAAAAATTGGTAAAAAAGTAGAGCTTAGAGTTCATCCTGCCCTTGTTCCTAAAGATAAAATGTTAGCAAAAGTTGATGGTGTTATGAATGGTGTTAGTATAGTTGGTGATTCTGTTGGAGAGACAATGTATTATGGTGCTGGTGCTGGAGGAGATGCAACAGCAAGTGCCGTGATTGCCGATATTATAGATATTGTAAGAGAAGATAAAAGTTCTCCAATGTTAGGTTATATCTACTCTCCAGATAAAGAAAAATTAACTTTAATGCCTCAAAAAGATATAGAAACAAAATATTATGTTAGAGTAAAAGTTAAAGATGAAATTGGAGTTTTGGCAAAAATATCTAAACTTTTACAAGAACACAAAATTTCAGTTGATAGTTTTTTACAAAAACCAGAAATCAAAGAAAATGATTATACAACTCTATTTTTTTCAACACATACATGCAAAGAGTCAGACATTCAAAAAGCACTTGAAAAAATAGCCAATTTAGAGTTTATGTTGGAAAAACCAATGATAATTAGGATAGAGGATTAGACTATTTTTAATTCGAATATTTTTGGAAAAGATTCAGAACAAAAAGCTGTAAAGTTTTTAAAAAAGCAGGGACTAACGATTTTGGAACGAAATTTTCACTCTCGGTTTGGCGAGATAGACATTATCGCAAAAGAGGAGAATCTACTGCATTTTATAGAAGTTAAGTCAACCTCAAAAAATTATGATGCACTCCATAGAATTACTTCGCAAAAATTAGAAAAAATTATAAAAACAGTAAACTATTTCTATATTCAAAACGAACTAAATTGTGATTACCAAATAGATGCTATTGTGGTAAATAGTGAGAAAATTGAATGGATAAAAAATATTGATTACTAAAAATTATTAATTTAGGGTACTTTGTTTTATTTAATGTTTTGAGTGTATAATTTCAGTTGTTTAAAATCTAAATAAAGGATAAAAAAATGGGAAAATATGTTGAATTAACAGCCTCAAATTTTGATGAAACTGTAAGTAATGGCGTAGTATTAGTTGATTTTTGGGCACCTTGGTGTGGACCTTGTAGAATGCTTGCTCCTGTCATTGATGAACTTGCAAATGATTTTGATGGTAAAGCTAAAGTTTGTAAAGTTAATACCGATGAAGAGCAGGATATAGCAGTTAAATATGGAATTCGTTCAATTCCTACGATTATATTTTTTAAAGATGGTGAGTTAGTTGACCAGTTAATTGGAGCATCTTCAAAACAGTCTTTGGCAGATAAAATTCAGTCGCTATTATAAAAAAGTAAAAATTATATTTAAATTCTTTTTTGTCTGTGTATCAATTTTTATATGCAGACACTTTTGATATATTTTAGGAATTTAACAATGAAAAATGAAGATGTTTTAGATTTGGTTATTGTTGGCGGAGGACCTGCTGGACTTAGTGCTGGTATGTACGCAACGCGTGGCGGATTAAAAAGTGTAACTATGTATGAAAATTCGGTTCTTGGCGGTCAGATAACAAAAAGTAGCGAGATAGAAAACTATCCGGGAATAACCAAAGTAGTTAGTGGTATGGAGCTTATGGAGGCATGGCCAGAACAATGCTCAAGATTTGGTCTTAAGACTGAAAATAAGACAGTGATTAGAGTTAGTAAGAACGGAAAGTTGTTTGATGTTTTGCTTGAAGACAAAAGTACTATAAAATCAAAAAGTGTTATTGTTTGTACAGGTGCAAATCCAAAAAAGTCTAATGTAGATGGTGAAAGTAAGTTTTACGGAAGAGGGGTAAGTTTTTGTGCAACCTGTGATGGCTTTTTTTATAGAAATAAAGAGGTAGCTGTTTTAGGTGGTGGAGATACTGCACTTGAAGAGGCAATATTCTTAGCCAATTTATGTTCAAAAGTGTATGTAATTCATAGACGCGACACTTTTAGAGCATCTCCATCAACGGTTGAAAAAGCAAAAAACAATCCAAAAATAGAGTTTGTACTTGATGCTACT
>JAIRQK010000058.1 GCA_031256525.1 Campylobacteraceae bacterium | reverse complement strand
TGGGCTAAACAAAAAAACGCATCTCAGCCGATATATGAGTTAGCCCCAAGTTCTCATAAAACAAAAAACGATACTCCTACAATGGGCGGAATTGTTTTTATCGTTTCAACTCTTATCGCAGTGCTTTTGTGTGTTAGACTTAACAACTATTTTGTTATTGGCGGAGTGTTAGTTCTCGTTCTTTTTGGACTTATTGGCTTTAAAGATGACTTTGCAAAGATAGCCGGTAAAAGCAACGAAGCTGGACTAACACCAAAGGCAAAGCTATATCTTCAATGTGCTGCTGCACTTGTTGTCGCTTGTTTAATCTACATAACTCCTACTATGTCAACTGAGCTTTTTATACCATTTTACAAATATCCACTCTATGATATCTCGATTTTTGCAATTTTCTTTTGGGTGTTGGTTATGGTTGCATCATCAAATGCTGTAAATTTGACTGATGGACTTGACGGACTTGCAACAGTTCCTGCAATACTATCTCTTTTAACTTTAGGAATTTTCGTATATATAAGTGGACATTCAGTTCTTAGCACATATCTTTTAATGCCAAAAATATCAGATTCTGGCGAAATTTTAGTGATTATCGCAGCACTTATGGGCTCACTCATCGGTTTTTTATGGTT
Organism: Campylobacteraceae bacterium; assembly: GCA_031256525.1. GTDB lineage: Bacteria > Campylobacterota > Campylobacteria > Campylobacterales > Campylobacteraceae > JAIRQK01. Next base: position 4,917 of record JAIRQK010000058.1, on the reverse strand, counting down.
TAATTGTTATCCTGCACAAATTTTTATGGGCGATAGCGGAAGTTTAAGTGCCGGAGCGTTTATAGGCTACTCCGCGATTATCTCAAAAAATGAATTTTTTTTTTTTTTTTTTGGTTTTGTTTTTGTAATGGAAACGGTTTCGGTTATTTTGCAGGTTGGAAGTTTTAGGTCGAGAAAAAAACGTATATTTTTAATGGCACCAATTCATCACCATTTCGAGATAAAAGGGTGGGCAGAAAATAAGATAATAGTAAGATTTTGGATAATAGCTCTTTTATCAAATCTATTAGCTCTTACTGCTTTAAAAATTAGATGAAAATCGCACTATTTGGATATGGACTCACAACAAAATCATTGGCGAAAAAGTATGCCCCAAATTGTGATATATTTGATGATAAGTTCAGAGAAAATAGCACAGATGAGTATGGAAACAATCTTCTTGTGTGCAAAGAGTATGTTTCGGAAAATTATACTTTAAATATCCCAAGTCCTGGTTTTCCTCCAAATCATAAATTGGTGCAAGAGTCCAAAAATTTACTAAGCGAATATGATGTTTTCGAAGATATGCCAATTTCTGTTTGGATAAGCGGTACAAATGGCAAGACTACCACAACGCAAATGCTTGGATTTTTGCTTGAAAAAAGAGGTGCTGTTACAGGCGGAAATATAGGAACACCACTTGCCTCTTTGGATAAAAATGCTCCGATTTGGATACTTGAAACTAGTTCTTTTACGATGCACTACACAACAAAAGCCAAGCCAGATGTCTATCTACTTTTGCCAATAAGAGATGACCATATAAGTTGGCATGGTAGTTTTAAAGCCTATGAAGAGGCTAAACTAAAACCGCTTTTTATGATGGAAGAGGGGAGTGTGGCAATTGTTCCACAAGAGTATCTACATTTGCAACCGCAAACTTTGGCGATGTTGATAGGATATGAGGATTCTTGCGATTTGGCAAAAAAGATGAATATTGATATTGATAAAGTTAATATCAAAGAACCGTTTTTATTGGACGCACTACTTGCATTAAGTGCTGAAATAGTGCTTTTTGATGAGGCAAATATCGAAAAAATAAATAGCTTTAAAATTGATAAACACAAACTTGAAGAGCTGTATGATAATAGAAATAGACTATGGGTAAATGATACAAAAGGCACAAATATAGATGCAACTATCGAGGCGATAAAAAGATATAAAGACAAAAAGATATATATAATACTCGGTGGTGATGATAAAGGTGTTGAATTGATCAGACTTTTTGAGGCTATGAGAAAAGTTGATATAGAGATTTTTGCAATTGGCTCAAATATGTTGAAGTTAGAAAAGTTGGCAAAAGGGGCGAATATAGCTGTTTTTACTTGTAAAACTCTTGATGTTGCAGTTATGAAGATAGATGAAAAACTTGATAGTGTGTCTGTTGGGCTTCTGTCCCCTGCTGCTGCGAGTCTTGACCAGTTTAGTTCATATGTACAAAGAGGCGAACTTTTTATATCTCTCGTAAAATCTTTAAAATAAGTATAAATTAAACTAAAATGGATATAATTTCAGTCTTGTTTTTAATGGCCAGATAGCTCAGTCGGTAGAGCAGGAGACTGAAAATCTCCGTGTCGGCGGTTCGATTCCGTCTCTGGCCACCACTTCAATTGATATCTCATAAATACGATGTTTTAAACCTTGAGAGTTGTTGCTGGTGTTTATTTTACATCTATTTTTTTATTTTTTTAGCCATTTTTAACATTCTTTATTTGCAATATGTTCAAAAATCGTTAAACACCTTATAGTTTTGTCTCTATTTTTCAGTTGTTTTTGTGATTAATTTAAGATAAAAAAAGTAATTTAAGATTTAAAATGGTAGAATTACTCCGCTTTAAGGCTATTCCTTTTGCCTTGAAGTAATGTTTCTTCTTCTTTAAAGGCGTCCTCCTTTTTTGCCTTTAAGAGAAGTTTTCACTCCCGAGAGAGGAGATGGTTGCTACCCTCGTAATTTTGTTGTATGTATTTTTCATTCACTCCATCTCCTCTTTGTTTTAAAGAGGCAATATAAGCAAAAAACAGAGACAAGATTTTTAGAGTAGGTATCAGTGGCTTTTTATGTTAATTGAATATATCTGCGTAAAGTAATACGCAGATATTAAGTGTTTTTATTTTTTGCAATCATCAAAAATAGTTGGGTCTAAATCACAAGCCTTTTGAAAATATTTTTCTGCTTGTGTACTACTTTTTTTTACCTCGTATCCCCAGTAATATATATTGCCGACTTGCTTACAACTCTTTGCATATCCAAAATCGCACCCTTTTTTATTATATTCAAGTGATTTTTTATAATCTTGCTCTATTTTTACATATTGTTGAAAGTTGCCATAGTGAAAGCCTATATGGTAAAAATTACCAATTGTAAAACAGCTTTCGCCACTTTTGTACTCGCAGCCTTTTTCATAATATGCAAGTGATTTCCCAGGATTGTACTTTAAAACGCTTTCAAGAATGAATGGCATATATGACTGTCCAATTCTAAAACAAGATGAACCATCTTTTAGCTCTTCACAACCTCTAAAATAGTATCCAACTGCTTTCTCGTTATCTCTCTTTCCTCCTACAAGTTGAAGTTCATCATATCCATAATATTCATCATATATGTTACCAAGATGATAACAAGCTAAACCATTTACACCACTATCACAATCATTTTCTAACTGTTTAACATTTTTACTGCAAGATAATTTATCTCCTACATCACACCCTTTTTTGTAATATTCAAGTGCTTTGTTGATATTTCGCCTTATTTGTTCGTATCCAGTTTGTTTGAGATATATCTCCCCAAGCGTATAACAAGATACACCATCTTTTAGTTCTTCGCAACCTTTTTTGTAATATTCAAGTGCTTTGTTGGTGTCTTTATTTACAGCTTGTCCACCCCGTGCGTACAGTTTTCCAAGTTCATAACAAGCAGAACCATTTCCATTCTCGCAATTTGTTCTAAACTGCTCAGCTTCTTGTTTATACTCATTGTATTGTCCAAAACAGAACATAGCCATAAAAAACAGCAACATTAACATTTTTCTCATACATTTCCTCCATGAAAATAGAATTTTTGTATTGTAACATAAAATATGTTTGTATGCAATGCAGATATATATATATATATATTGATAACATACTAAGCATAAAAAAATTGAAAATCGTAAAAATAGTGGCAGTTTTGGTGATTAAAAAAAGCAAACGATATCTAAAAAGATGGCATCATCTGCCTTGAAATGTCTATTGTTGTGTTATTGGCTGATAAAATAAAAAGGTCTAAAATCAATCACTTACAAATAGTCTTATGTATTCAGCGCAGCCATCTTTAAGTTCTAAAGCACAAGATTTAGCAAAATACTCTTTTGCTTTTTGGGTGTCTTCTTCAACATCTACGCCAGATTTATATATAAGACCAGCCCAAAAACATCCCGACCTGCTATTTAAAGCACAATCTTTTAGTAGATTTGTTATCAAGTTGCTATCTTGAGGCATACTATTTGCTTTTTGATACATCATACTAAGAGATAAGCACCCAAGGGAGTTGTTGTTTTCACAGGCTTTTTTATAAAGTTCAGCAGCTTTGACTTTGTTCTCCTTTACACCGTTCCCGTGTTCATAAGCAAGTCCTAATTTTACGCAGTTTTGTGTATCATATCTATCGCAAAGCGTTCGTAAATCATTTATGTTTTGTGCAAAAGCGAAAGTTGTAAAAACAACTATAAAAATATAAAAAACTTTTTTCATAAAATATCCTTTTAAAGAAATTATATTTTACAAAAATATAATATATCCGTGCTTAAAATAGACAGATATATTATAAAGTCAATAAAAAGAGCTTGGGTCTACAATGACTGAACAACTACTGTCGTTAGGAGTAGGACTTGTTTGCTTTGAAGTCAAAATTTGACTTATTTGTCCTAATAGCGTGATATATTGTCCGCTTTTTAAAGTATATATCTTTTTAAGATTTTCCTCAGTTGGTTTAAAATAAAAGGCAAAAAAGCTTTTGTTTGTGCTTGTATCGCTTACAGAAACTATCAAATCACTTCCTGTTCGTGATTGGCTAATTGACAATATTTCACCACTTGTTCTGACATATTGTCCTATCCATTTTTTGTTAGCTGCAATGTTGTTTGACCTATAATCATTACAAATTTTAGTCGCTTCAGTCCATGCATACTTTGCATCCGGCAATAACAAGTCTAAATTGACACATCCACTAAGCCCAAAAGCTACAAAACCTAAAACCAAAAAAAGTTTAACTTTTTTCATCTCTCCTCCTTAAATAAGAATTCTTGTGTGATTATAATATTAAATATGTAAACACAATAATAATGGTGAAGTTTAGACAAACGATATCTAACAAAAATATAGTATCGTTTGTCTTGTGGTAGAGTTATTTTGCAACTATAGCAGTAACAACCCTTTTATACTCTTCACAAGATATTTCTGAACGCAAATCACAAGCGAGTTTATAGTACTCTTTTGCTTTTTCTGTGTTTTTTTCTAAACCTTTTCCAAACTCATATTTTCTTGCAACAGCAAAACAGCCACCACTATCTCCATTATCACAGGCTTTAAGATAGCTTTGTGCAGCTTTTGCGAAATTTTTTTCTATACCTTTTCCGTTATCATACATAACGCCAAGATTGTAGCAACCTATGGCAAATCCATAATCGCACGATTTTTGATAGTATGGAGTTGCTTTGTCGTAGCTATGCTTTTCGCCGTTACTATCATCATACTCACTGGCTATTAAATAGCACGATTTGCCATCTCTCTTTTCACACTCTTTTTCGAGCTTTTTCGTATCCGCATCCTGTGCAAAACAGATAGTGCTTAAAAGCACTACCAACCCTAAAACCACTTTTTTCATAATTTTCTCCTTTATATTAT
>JAIRQK010000010.1 GCA_031256525.1 Campylobacteraceae bacterium | reverse complement strand
GCTGCAAAAAGTTTAAGTGAAATAATTTTTGCATATCCTGGAATTTTTGCTATAACTATCCACAGAATTGCTCATGAGCTTTACAAACTTGACATTCCTCTAATTCCTCGCATTATGAGTGAATACGCTCATATGCAAACTGGCATCGATATACACCCCGGAGCAGTCATAGGGGAGTATTTTTTTATAGACCACGGAACGGGTGTCGTCATAGGAGAAACAACGATAATCGGAAAATATGTTAAAATTTACCAAGGCGTAACTTTAGGGGCTATTTCAACAAGAGGTGGGCAATTACTAAGAGATAAAAAACGCCACCCAACACTAAAAGACTATGTAACCGTATATGCTGGAGCTTCGATACTTGGGGGAGATACTGTAGTTGGCGAAGGCGCGGTAATTGGTGGAAGTATCTTTATCACAAAATCAGTAGCAGACAGAACAAAAGTGCTTGTTAAAGATGTTGAACTTCAGTTTATAGAAAACAAAGAAGGACATGAATAGAGGCTAAATACAACATTTTAGCCTCTATATAAATTTCATGGCACTGTTTTAAAATGACCATATTCTATTATTATCACACTTTTATATTTTATTATACTTCTTTATTAATTCTTTATTTACTTCTATTATTTTTTCAAAATTTAACATATTTGAACTGTACAAAAAATCATATTCTGCATCTTTTGGTTTAAATTTATTCACACCATATGCTATACTATTTGCTGGAATATCTTTTGTAATTATTGCACCAGCAGCCACAACACTATTTTCACCAATAATTATAGGTCCTAATATTTTTGCTCCATCAGCAATTATCACATTTTTTCCAATAATTGGATTGCCAATATTCTCCCATTCTTCATTTGTCTTATTATATTTTAAATTTGTTCCGATTGTTACATTTTGGAAAATAACAACATTTTCACAAATCTTTGACGCAATAATTGTACACCCACGAGCACGGTGAGCAAACATTATGCTTTTATCTATTTCGATACATTTTATTTCGCAACAATAAAACTTTTCCAACAAATTACTTGCAATATTTCTCAATATTTTACTCTTTGAAAAGCAATTAATTTTTAACAATTTATCAAACATAACAAACAAACCTTGTATATCATTTTTATTTTTATATAACTATCCCAAAACTATTTATATTATTTTCAACATATCTTTTTATTGCTTCTACTTCTTTATCGTGTATTTTAAGTATTCATTGTCCAATGGTTCAAATTTAGTTATTTTTTCATATAGCTCCATAAACTCATTCATTGATGTCTCTTTTTCAATTTCTGTTCTGTTTTCATCGTAAATTATTTTCGCCCTCTCTACAATTTCGGCAGTTTTTGTAGCACCCCATAATTTTATTTCATCGGCAAAAGGGGTATTAAAAACATATGCTCCGTAGCCATTGTAAATTAACTGTATAAACCCACCATTACACACTTGAGCATCAAGATAACAATATGCCAAAAGCACATGTTGCGAAGTATTAAAATCATTTAGCACTTCTTGATTTTTATCGATCATCTCAAAATACTTATCTAAAAATAGATACAAAAAATCCCAAGCATCATCTTTAGACTTTTCGATATCTACCACACTAACTTCTGGTAAGGCTTTAGTTTTCTTATCCATTCTCTCCTACCTTAAATAATATTTATATACTTTTTATACCTCTGCAAAATTATGCAGTTCAACAAAATCCACTATCTTGCCTCGTAATAATCCAACATCTTAATAAAACCATTTTCCAATAACTCTTGTTTTGGTTTGCTTTTTGGATCAAATGTTCTTACGCTCTTTTCAAAATGTTCCAACATATTCTCTACAAAATCATTTATTATTTGTATCTTTGGCTCTACTCCAAACTCAAACCCAGATTTTTTCCTAATTAACAACTCTGTTATTTTACCCACCAATAATTTATCATCAATTTGTACCAATAGTTTATCAAACTCTATCGGTGGTGATTCGTTATATTTTTCTATCCACATACAAGCCATTATTGGTCTTAACACATAAAAATACTTTTTTATCTTTACCTCGTCTGTCTGCAAATATTGCCTATAGTTTCCATTTGCCATATGCAAATAGTGATATATTGATGAAATTGGCGAAAAATACTCTTTGGATAACTGCTTCATCGTATTAAAAAAATAGTCATCTTTATAATATACTATTGGTGATCGTAGCCATTCAAAAAGAACTGGATTGGATTTATTTAACAAAAACAGTGTTTTTCTCAAATCCCATCCCGAATAATCAAACTCATCTAAAATAAGATACTCAACTACATCTCTTTTTGGCAGAATATTTAAATACCAATTTTTATGATGAGCGTAAATAAATCTTACATCATAATCACTATCTGATGATTCAAATCCCCACGCTCTTGAGCCTGATTCAACAGCATATAAAATATTTATCTTATGCTCTTTTTCAATTTCAAGAAGTCTGTTTTTAACAACTTTGATTATCTCTTGATTCATAGACGCCCTCTCTTATTGATGATACTTTAACCAAAATGATACCACAGAATGTCTCGTTTTAACTATAACAAACAATATATAAGGTGGAATTTTCACAACACTACTAACATCAAAATTTCTATTTCATATAAAACTCTCCCAAAAACTTAACTTAAAATCAACTTCATTTTGATACAATTAGCGTTATTTTTTATCAAGGAAAGCATTATGGCAAATGATTCGACAAATATAAAATTTTATAAAGAAGAGAACATTCCTCTTGAGCTTCATAAAGTAAGAGTTGTTCAAAAACTACACCTTGTTCCAATAGAAAGACGTCTTGAAGCACTTTTTGAGGGCGGATTTAACACTTTTAGACTAAATACAAAAGATGTTTTTTTAGATATGCTAACAGATAGTGGCACAAATGCGATGAGTGATTGCCAACTTGGTGCTATGATGATGGCTGATGATGCGTATGCTGGTTCACAAAGTTTTTTCCGTTTTCAAAAAGCAGTAGAAGATGTTCTTGGTAAAAAATATCTACTTCCAGCACATCAAGGAAGAGCAGCTGAAAATATAATATCACACGCTTTTATAAAAAAAGGCGATATAATTCCTATGAATTACCACTTTACAACTTCAATGGCGCATATCACACAACATGGTGGAAAAATTGAAGAGCTTCTGTATGATGAAGCATATGTTATCAATTCAAAACACCCATTTAAAGGTAATATGAACATAGAAAAACTTGAAGATAGTATAAAAAAACATGGAGCTGAAAATATCCCATTTATAAGAATGGAAGCGTCAACAAATTTAATTGGTGGACAACCATTTTCTATTAAAAACTTAAGAGATGTTAGAAAAATAGCCGATAAATACGGAATATTGTTAGTTCTTGATGCAAGTTTGCTTGGAGAAAACGCATATCTTGTAAAACAGAGAGAAGAAGGCTTTAACGATAAAACAATCGCTGAAATAATACTTACTATGACAGATTTGTCAGACATTATATACTTTTCAGCAAGAAAACTAAGCTCTTCAAGAGGTGGCGGAATTTGTACAAATAGTGAAAAAATCTACAAAAAACTTGAGCCACTCGTTCCGCTTTTTGAAGGATTTTTAACTTATGGCGGAATTTCAATTCGTGAAATTGAAGCGATTGCAGTTGGACTTTATGAAACTTTAGATGAAACTATGATATCACAAAGTCCAAAATTTATAGAATATCTTGTAAACTCGTTGGATAAGAAAGGAGTTCCTGTTGTTACACCTCCGGGTGTTTTGGGGTGTCATATTGACGCAATACAAATTTGTTCACACATCTCTCAAAAAGAGTATCCAGCTGGTGCTTTTGCTGCTGCATTTTATTTGATTTCAGGTGTTCGTGGAATGGAGAGAGGTTCGATTTCAAACCAAAGAGATGAGTACGGAAATGAAACTTATGCCGATATGGAACTTTTGCGTCTTGCAATTCCAAGACGCGTATTTACATTGTCGCAAATAAAGTATGTTGAGGATAGACTCTGTTGGCTTTATGACAATAGGCAACTTATTGAAGGGCTTAGATTTGTTTATGAGCCTTCGGTACTTAGATTTTTTATGGGCGGATTGGAGCCTGTTAGTGATTGGCCACAAAAACTTATAGCAAAATTTAAAAAAGATTTTGGTGATAGTTTATAAAATTTTATATCTAAAAATTCACATCAAGTTAATATTTTCTAACTTGATGTGATTACAAATATTATACAATATATAAAGATAAGGTTTTCTATGGAAATGATGAACAATCCAAACAATTTAAGAATTCGTATCATGCCAATGCCAAAAGATACAAACGCTAATGGCAATATATTTGGTGGTTGGATAATGTCTCAAATCGATATAGCTGGTGCTATTGCTGCAAGGGACTTAAATCCGGGAAAAACCGTAACCATAGCAGTAAATTCACTTGAATTTAGAGAGTCTGTAAAAGTTGGCGATATTTTAAGCCTATATGCAAAAGTTACAAAAGTTGGGAACACCTCGATACAAACAACCATAGAGGTCTCCGCCGAGAGAATGATAAACTTTAAAAAAATTTGTCTGCATGTAACAAGTGCTATTGTAACATATGTTGCAGTAGATGAAGGAGGTAAGAAAAGAGTCTTTGAAAAAGATAAAACACTATTAAAAGAGCTTGGGCTTTTGGATTAAAATTACCGCAATTTTCTAGAGTTGAAGAGATAGATAAGCAGATAATAACACAAGCTGATACAGCCACAGCAAGACAACAGCCAACAAGTGAAGAGTTTGCACAGCAAGTACAAAGACAAGCAGAGCGAGATTTAGCCATTAATGATTTACCGCCACCACAAACAGCCACAGGAAGTATCAACGACTTAACAGAACAGCAACTACAACAAGGGCTTAGACAAGCGGATAGTTTAGCGAATTTAAACGAAAACGAGCTAAAACAGTCATTAAACAAAATAGGCTTAGCATTACCGCCAAAGCAACTACAAAAAGAGCAACGAGGCATTTACAATGTTACTTTTAATGGTAAAAATGCAACGGAAATAAGGTCAAGGGACTTAAAAGATGTAATATCTTATGAGCGAGGCAGTAGAGCATATGGCGGTAGACATATAACAATAAAGCATATTGGCGAGGGGAAAACAGGAGAAATAACAAATAAAGAGCTTTTACAAATGGGCGAGGTTATCAGAAATGGGAAGATAGACCCAAATAGTGTGAAGTTGTATGATGATGGTAGCGTACAAAGCTATGTTTATAATTTAAATAAAGATGGCGTAAATTTTGGCGTTGTTGTGGAAGAGGGAAAAGATGGGAAAAAGAAAACAATATCGATGTTTTCAGATAGAAATTTCATAAAAAAAGGAGATGGGACTACACTTGGTCAACCATCTCCTACAGATACAATTATACCACAAAATACAGAAAAATGTAGCTAAAAATACACTTAACCCAGTACAAGAGTATCTAAACAGCAGAGGTATAGGAAAACAACTACAAAAAGAGCAACGAGGCATTTACAATGTTACTTTTAATGGTAAAAATGCAACGGAAGTTAGAAAAGCAGATGGTGAGATAATTAAGTACAAATTAGGCAACAAAGATGGTGGTGCAAAACACATAATAAGGCGACACATAGGCAATGGCAAATATGGTGAAGTTACAGACAAAGAACTTTTGCAAATGGGCGAGATTGTCAGAAATGGCAAAATTATTGACAAAGTAAAAACAAAAAATGATGGTAGCATAAATTATGGATACGAGCTATACAAAGATGGTATAAGATTTAGAGTGATAATTAATAAAAAAGCAAATGATGAAAAAATAGTATCGATGTTTTCGGATAGATTACCAAGTGAGGCAGGACGACATGCCCAGTTTAAATCCTCACCTGTTGAAGACATTATACCACAAAATACAGAAAATGTAGCTAAAAATCTCTACCCAATCTAACACCCCCCTCACCCAATCCATAAATCAGGTGAGGTTGTGTGTTATTCTGTTGTTTTGTCTTACTTATTTATTAGTAAGTACCAAGTACATTTAAGTA
>JAIRQK010000172.1 GCA_031256525.1 Campylobacteraceae bacterium | reverse complement strand
GCAAATTAAAAATTCACGCTCTAGTTGAGGTTAGAGCGTGAATTTTTAATCCATTTGATTTCTTAAGTAAGCAGGAATATCCAAAAAGTCACTATTTCCATTGTCGCCACCTACAACTTTTGCAAGTTTATGTAGTCTCTCTTTTCTTGTCAAATCACTTGAAGTGTTTACGCTTTTTATGTCTCTAGTCTCTTCAAGTCTATTTCCAGAACCTGTTGCAATGATTGTAACCCTAACAAAATCAATTGGTAGGCTCTCATCGTGCGTTACACCTTGTTTAGCAAGTGCGTTCTCATCAACATCATTTTCAATAATCTCCATAGCAGAACCAATATCGTTAAGAGGATAGTCTGGATGAGTGTAAAAATAGACAATTACACCAAGCGCACCTTTTATCGTTACATTATCAAGCAAAGGAGACTCTATCGCATTTTTTACAGCTTCATATGCTGCATTTTCGCCACGATACTCACCAGCACCCATTAAGGCTTTGCCTCTATGAGACATAACAGTTTTTATATCAGCAAAGTCCACATTTATGATACCATTAGAAAGAACAATATCGCTCATACCACAAACTGCACGACTTAAAACATCATCAACTATTTTAAAGCTATCTCTAATACCTAAATTTCTGCCAATGACAGATAGTAGTTTTTCATTTTGTATAACAATGATAGAATCACTCTCTTTTTGTAGTTCAAATAAACCATTTTCGGCAAGTTTGGTTTTTCTTTTTAGTTCAAACACGAATGGCATTGTTACAATAGAAACGGCAAGAGCCCCGACCTCTTTGGCTGCTTGTGCTATAATAGGAGCTGCACCAGTTCCAGTTCCTCCACCAAGACCCGCACTAATAAACACTATATCAGCATTTTCTAACGCACTTTTTATCTCTTCATAACTTTCAAGTGCAGCATCTTTGCCTGTTTCTGGATTTCCACCAGCACCAAGCCCTCTTGTTTTTTTCTCACCCAATTGAATTTTTAAGGTCGCTAAAGAGTTGTTAAGTGCTTGAGCATCAGTATTTGCAGCTATCAAATCAATACCACTAACACCATGTCTAACGATATTGTTTATCATATTGCCACCACAACCTCCAACGCCCACAACTTTTATTTTAGCTCCAAAAATCTCTTTAGATTCCTCAACTTTAAAGCCATTCATAGTAAGCCCCTTTAAATTAAAAAGTATTTGTCAAAAACCAATTCCAAAATCTTTTGAAAAGGTTAGCATCTTTTTTCTCTTCTAAGTTAGCAAGTTCGGATAATATGTTATCTTTTGCTAAACGCACATCTTCTTTGTCTTCAAACAATAGGTCATTTTCGATATTGTCATCTTCACCATTTTTTGAGTTGTTATTGCTTTTGATAGACTCTATCTCATCACTCTTGTATCTTAGCTTGTTGTTTGAGTCAACTTCATATGGAGTAAAATGTCCACTGCCATACATTGCAAGTCCAACAGCAGTTGAAAAACTTGGATCTCTTAATGTTTCAAACAGACCTTCCATCTCTCTTGGTTTTGCTACTCTCACTGGAAAATTGTAAAAAATTGCACTAGTTAGTTCTCTTATACCATTTAGTTTTGCTAATCCGCCAGTTAAAACAACTCCTGCCCCAATTTTATCCTTGAATTTACTATTTTCTAACGATGTTGCGAGTATTCCCAAAGTTTCATCAACTCTTGCGAGAATAACTTTACGAGCAATATCTAAAGATACCTCATGAGTTAAATCCTCTTCTCCTGCTTTAGGAAGCTCTATCAAATCTGTTGTAGAATTTTTATCTAACGAACCAAAATTAATTTTTACTTTTTCAGCCGCACTTAGTGGAGTGTGAAGAGCCATAGCCAAATCACTTGTAATGTTTGTTGAACCAATCGGCAAGAAAGTGTTATGTCTTATTGAATTACCAGAGTGAACTGCCATATTGCAAGTTGCTCCACCAAGGTCAATAAGAACAACACCAAGCTCTTTCTCATCTTTTGTTAGTGTTGCAATACTTGAAGCATAACTGCTTAGTACAATGTTGTCTGCTTCTAAGCCAGCTGATTTCAGAGCTTTTTTTAAATTGTTTAAAGATGATTTTGGTACAGCAACGATATGTGCTTGAACTCTAAGTTTTCCACCATTCATTCCAAGTGGGTCTTCAATAAACTCTTGATTGTCTACTATAAAATTATAAGGTAAAATGTGTAATTTTTCATACTCTTGAGGAATGTTAGCATTATGATTTGCCATCTCCATAGCACGACTAATTTGTCTCATTCCTATTTCGTGGTTTGGGATATTTACTAAGCCATCGCTATCAACGCTTTTTATTTGAGAGCCAGAAATAGACACTATAACTTTTTCAAATTGTGTATCAGCAACTTTTTTTGCTTCATTTACCGCTTCTCTTATCGACTTAGATGCATAGTCAATGTTTGTTATAACACCTTTTCTTATACCCTCGCTTTTAGCATTTCCAACACCCAATATTTTCATATTGTAGCTATCTTTTTTTGCGATAACGGCACAAACTTTTGTTGAACCGATATCAATACCCAAAATAGTTGTGCTCATTCTACTATCCCTGTATGTACTGTGTTATTTTGTAACGGTTTTTAAGCTCTTTTATTACATCGTTTTTAATTTCGTTAGTTTTTACTTGCTCTATTATCTGCTCTATGAATTGTTTGTTGTTATTGATAGCGTTAGCATCAGGAAGTCTTTGATCTGTTATTTTATATAAAATCGCTTTATCTTCAAAAACAACATAGCCATATTTGTTATTGGAACTAAAAACTTTTTTTACTAACTGCAACACTTCAAGACTGTTTAAATTATCTATGCTTGTAGTATTTTGACTAATATATCCTATATCTTTTCCTTCAAAAGATTCAGCTCTCTCTTGTGCTTTAGAATTTAACAGCTGAGCTTTTTTTGTTAATACCAATATTTTTTTAACTTCATCTTTTGCTTCATCGTAAGATTTTGGAGCAGGGAAAGATATGTCTGTTAGCTTTAATATCTCATAACCATCACTCTTTTTTATAGGTTTTAAGACATCTCCAACTGAATGTGTTTGAAACTCAGTAGTGTCATATTCACTTGATGTCTCTTTGATAGTTACAATTTTTTGTGGTTGGATAGCACCATTTTTAAAATCCAAATAGATTTTTAAAGCATCATTCTCTGTGCGTTTTAGACTTAGGTCATTTTTAATTTTTGATTTTACGGTATCATAATCGAAAATTCTGTCATCATCATCTTTATAAAAATATTTTGTCTCTTCATAATGAGTTCTTATATCCTCTTCTTTTAACTCTTCTTTTGAAACAGGCACGAATATAGATTCAAATTTGTACTCTTTTTCTGTCAAAAATCTATTTTTATTATTTTCCCAATAAGTCAATATCTCATCATTGGACACAGTTACTTCACTCTCTTTTACGCTTATGGTCGCAATAGATACTCTATCTTCCACATATAGTGCAGCTCCAAAAACCTCTTTTTCGATTTGTGTAGCTGGTAGCATAGAGAATATACTGTTCACCTTGTTCATAATAGCTACTCTTTCTAAAGATTTTTCATATTCATTTTTTCTCAATCTATTATTTTTCAGTGTTGCATCATATATGTCATGGTTAAAGTTGCCATTTTTGTCATGAAAAGATGAGTCGTTTACTAACAGATCTATAACATCTTCCTCTAATGCAACAAATCCAATTTCATCAGCAAAATTGAACAAAAGTGCTTCATTTGTCAGAGCTTGAATTACAATACCTCTAAGACCTTGTTGATCAGCTATCTCTTGTGTTAGTTGACCATTGTTTAACGAGTTAAAATAGTCGAAATATCTTTGATAAGTATTTTGATATGAACTTACTGAAATATCGTGATTGCCAACTTTTGCTACAGAGTTTGCTCTGCCAGAAAAGTCAACTGAACCAAAACCAACAAAACCAGCACCAACAAGTGCGATAACGCTAACCCATATCGTCGCAATTAGATACTTTTTGTTGTGCTGCATCCATGTAATCATTAGGCTAAATCCTTCCAAACATAATTAAATATTAGATTTTATAATTAAAATGTTTCAATATAGCTTAAAACAGGCTATTTCTTGTTGTTTTGTTAGTATTTGTTAGTAAAAATTCTATTATTTATCTGTATTTGATAAAATTAATATCTTACAACTGTTTTCAATCAAAGCAATGTTTTTTGCTAAATTGTTAATATCTCTGTCGTAAGCGTATATTCCGTAGCCTTTTATTATCATAAATTTCTCTCTCTTCTCTTCCAAATATCTTGATATCTCTACATCGGCTCTTTCGTACCAATCATCAAAATTTTTTGGATCATAAATGTTAATTTTGCCAAGCTCCATAGCACCAAAATAATCTTTTGGAATGATATTGTTGTGGTTGATTGTGTAGGCAACTGTGTATGGAGGCATCGCATAGCAGATATACTTTGCTTCGCCGATATTTTTGTAAATTTTAAGATGAATATCAGAATCAATACTCGCATCACTCCACCTATAATCTTTTTTTGAGCTTAATTCTATCAGGTCATCATCGTTTAAATTATCAAATATTGCATCTTTTTTATTGATAATAAATCTATCTTGACTAACTTTTGCCGATATTGAACCATGAAAAATGCCCAAAAAGTTTTTTCTAAACATTGAGAGCGATATTTGCTTTATCTCATTTACTAAAAAATCATTCATAATATTTTTTTCAACCTTTTTCAAACTCTTTTTGTGTATTATAGTAGAAAGTATATTATATTTTGGAAAGTTTAAGTGAATACTCCTCATATACCTGTTTTGATTGATGAAGTGAAAGATATTTTTTGCGAATTAGAGAGTGGATATTTTGTCGATTGTACGCTCGGATACGCTGGACATAGTTTTGAAATTCTTAAAAGCCACGAAAATATAAAGCTCATTGCTTGTGATAGAGATATTGAGGCGATTAATTTTTCAAAAAATAGATTGTTACAATTTAATGATAGAGTTAGTTTTTTTCATACAACTTTTAGCAATGTTATAGATAAATGTGAAAATTTGCCAATTCGTAGCATATTAGCAGACATTGGTGTCTCTTCTCTTCAGCTTGATAAAAAAGAGAGAGGGTTTGGGTTTGATAGTGATAAACTTGATATGAGGATGGACCAAAATAGTAGTTTTAGTGCTTATGATGTTATAAATAGATATCAAAAAAACGAACTTGAAAGAGTATTGAGAGATTATGGTGAACTTAGAGAGTATAAAAAAATAGCTAAAAAAATTTGTGATGAGAGAGAAAAAGAGCCTATAGATAATGCAAAAAGACTTGCCGATATAGTTGGGAGAAAATCGCAATTTCGCGGAAGAACAATTTCACCAGCAACACTTGTTTTTCAAGCCGTTAGGATAGAGGTAAATAGTGAACTTGATGAGCTTAAACTTTTGTTAGAGTCAATAAAAAATAGTAAAATTAATAATTGCATATTGGCTATTATCTCTTTTCACTCTTTAGAGGATAGGATAGTGAAACAAACATTCAAAACTTGGGCAAAATCATGTATTTGTTCTCCTGATGTTTTTAGATGTGATTGTGGTAATAACAATGCAATTGGTCAAATAGTAACAAAAAAAGCGATAGAGCCTTCACTTGAAGAGATAAAACAAAATCCACGAAGTAGAAGCTCAAAATTAAGAGCTTTTTATATTGAAAGAGAGCGAATTTATGAAATTAGGTAGAACTAAGAGTAGTCCAAAAATAGATAGTTTTGCAAAATATAGAGAACTAAAAAAGATAAAAGATATAGGTGATGAGTGTGTTGATGGTGAGCAAAGTGATGATAAACAAACCATTGAAGAGAAAAATGGACTGACTATTAGTGATTTGTTGAAAGTTTATCTTTGCATAGCAGTTGGCCTATTTCTTCTGTTTCCAACACTCTATTTCAAAAGTCAAATCTATTATGTTAGTAGAGATATAAGTGGGTTATTGATCGAACATGCAGCTTTGCTTGAAGAAAATTA
>JAIRQK010000127.1 GCA_031256525.1 Campylobacteraceae bacterium | reverse complement strand
TGTAAGTCGTGCGTAAAACCGGGCGGTCATGAGAAGAAAGAGTATTATTTGGTGGATATACTAAAAAATACAAGGGATGAAATGGAAATAGAAAAATTATCAAATAGTTCATCTTGTAGCACAAATGAGACGCCATTTAGTCAAATGAGTGTTTTGCAAAAATTTAAAGTCATTGATGCAGTGCTTGATGCTGATATTCGTCCGATGCTTATAATGGACGGGGGAAATATGGAGATCATCGACATCAAAGAGGATAACGAGTATATTGATATATTTATAAGATATCTTGGGGCGTGTCATGGATGTGCAAGTGGAGCAACAGGCACACTTTATGCGATTGAGTCAGTATTGCAAGAAAAAATTAGTCCAAATATACGAGTTTTACCAGTTTAATAGCTTATGTGTTTAATTGAAAAAATGTTGCATAAGCTATTAAAAATGGGTGAAATGTTGTGTATTGACTACTTATTTTTATGTGTATGAATTTATAAATATTTCATAATGTTAAATTTATGTTGTATTTTTTATCTCATTTGGGTATAATTCGCCTCTTAGCAAAAAATGCAAACTATCTTGTCGCACAAACTTTCATCTTGTGCAAATTTGTCTGCCTAAAAATATTGCTGTTTTGGTGGGCGCTTATAAGATAAAACACCAAAAGCTATGATAAATTAATTTAGGAAAACGACAATGCAAACATTTGAATCATTTGGACTGCACAAAGATATACTTAGTGCTGTAAAAGAGGCTGGTTTTCGCGAACCAAGCCCAATACAAAAAGAGGCAATTCCTCTTATATTAAAGGGCTCTGATATAGTTGCTCAAGCACAAACTGGAACTGGAAAAACCGCTGCTTTTTCACTTCCAGCATTAAGCAAAATTGACCCTGATAACAAAGATGTACAAATTTTAGTTATAACACCAACAAGAGAGTTGGCAACTCAAGTTAGTGATGAAATGTACTCTCTTGGCAAACATAGAAATATCCACACAGTTACTATTTATGGGCAAAGCTCATACTCTAGACAACTTAAACTTATCGAAAAAGGCTCTAACGTTGTTGTAGCAACTCCGGGACGTTTGTTAGACCTTCTTAAAAACAATAGACTTAGTAAATTTGAACCAAGTATCGTTGTACTTGATGAAGCTGATGAGATGCTTGATATGGGTTTTTTAGAAGATATTGAATCTATTTTTTCATATTTACCACAAAACAGACAAACAATGCTTTTTAGTGCAACTATGCCGGAACCTATTAAAAAACTTGCGAAAAAGATACTAAATGAGCCGATATTCATAAGCGTAACGCCTCAAAATATCACAACTAACTCAGATATTGAACAACACTACTATGTTATAGAAGAGCATGAAAGAGACGATGCTATCATAAGGCTTCTTGATTCATTTGAACCAACAAAATCAATTATATTTTGCAGAATGAAAAAAGAGGTTGATAGACTTACAACAAAACTTATTGCTTCTGGCTTTATAGCAAAATGTCTTCATGGCGATATGGACCAAAATGCACGCGAAGAGACTATAAAGGCTTTTAGAAACTCTAACATTAACATATTAGTAGCAACTGATGTTGCAGCACGCGGGATAAATATAAAAGATATATCTCATGTTTTTAATTATCACATACCGTTTGACCCTGAAAGTTATGTGCATAGGATTGGACGAACAGGACGCGCTGGACAAAAAGGAACGGCGATAACACTCCTTACGCCAATAGAGTTTAACAGTCTTTCAAGAATATCAAAAAGCGTTGGTGGGGAAGTGAAACAAAAACAGATTCCATCATTGAATGAGCTAAAAGAGAGTTCGCTCCAAAAAACAGTTAAAATGATTAAAAAAACCTCTATAGATGAGGCTTCTGTTAAAATATTGAATGCACTTGAAGAGGAGATGGATTTGGCTCAAATTGCTTGTAAAACAATCTCTCTTTTAATAAATAAGGATATTTTTAAAGGACCAGAATCAATCGGAATCGACAACAAATCTTTTGAAAAAATCGTAAAAGATTTTCGTATGAACGAAGAGAGAAAACATAAAAACAACAGGCAAAAAAGAAATAATAGAGGCAATAGAAACAACGATAGAAGTGGCGATAGAGACAATGATAGAAAAAAAATGGACAAAGATAGTAAAGGTAGCGGTAACTTTAAAAGAAAAGATGAAAAATTTTCTCGCAACAAAAACAGTGATAGTAAAAAATCTTCAAGCAGAAAAAAAGATAACAACAAGTCCAATTTTAAAAAATAGTTTTTAACTAACAGAGCTTACATGTGAAGAAAATTTGCGTGTAGGCTTTGATAATGAGCAAAACTTTAACCAAATCTTTTCCTCGTTCATAATACCTATATGTACAATAGATATTCCATACCATTCAAAAGAATAAACTATTTTTATAAATAAGCGTAAAGTAATTCTTATGTCAAAATATGTTTTAATTTCTTTTTTAGAAAATTTATTTATCTGTGTTGAGGGGAAAATATGGAAAGGACTAAATAATGAAAACACTACTTAAAATATCAATGCTCTTAGGTTTAACAATAACCCTATCACTCTGCGAAAATAAAACATTCTCTCCAAGTTTTGATTGTTCAAATGAAATGAAACTAAATAGGGTTGAAAAGTTAATCTGTTCAGATGAAGAGTTATCAAAACTTGATAATGAAATGGCAAAAGCATATAAATATATGCTCTCTATCTCAAATGAAACATCATATTCTTATTGGGCATATAAACATATGCTCCCTGTCTCAAATGAAACTCAAAAACAACAACTCATAAGTGAACAAAGGAAATGGTTAAGGTATAGGGATAAAACAAATTGCTGGACAGATTGGGGTGGCAAACATAATGATACTACAAGTGATTGTTTAAAAGATGTGTACAACGATAGACTTTTCTATCTTCAAAAAGATGAATTTAGATTAGTACATGAAGCAGATAACCAAACTTGCAAATATTTTACATATCTTTTAAATGATAATTTAAAAAAATCTCACTCAAAACTCCTAAAACCAGAAGATAGTCCATTTGAAGATTTTGATTTTGGTAATAATATTTTAAAAACTAAAGAGTTTAATTGGGTTGGGTGGAAAGATATAGGTCGTTGGTCCATAAAAATTAGTTATTTTGATATAAATAATGATGGGGTTGATGAAGCCGTGTTTAAAACAAGTGAAGGATATGAATATAGAGTTGATTTACGTTATATGAGTAAAGAGGATGGCAAAGCAATAGAGAAGCTAAAACATGATTTGGATATTGAGCATGAAAAAATAAGAAAAGCAAAATATGATGAAGAGTATAATAAGACCATGGCAAAATATAACAATTCAATACCTACATATGTATTAGGAATGCTTGAGCTTAAAAATGGAGAACTTAAAGGTAGGCAATTAAGCAATACAGATTTTAAATTGGGTGGCGAAATATTGTATAAAAGTGTAGCGAACTTATATAGTGAGACCGGTTTTTTCCCACCAGATCATATCAATCTACCTCAAGGATATAGTATACGGTCGCCTGAACCACACCCTCTATTGCTTAATGATAATTATTATATTGCAGTATTTGGTACTACGGCACGTATTGATGATAGAAAACTTATAGCTGATGGATTGATGTTGGAGTATAGTAATATAGTTATGTTGGTTAAATATAGCCCAGAAAATAGTATGGAACTTCATTGTATTTTAACAAGGGCAAATCCAAAAACAAAAAGTCTATTAAATTACATAAGAGATAAATCAAAGAGATAAACAAAACAAGAATAAAAGCATTTATGTATTTTGTGCAGCCAAAAGTTGAACAATAAGAAATCTACTAATTTCTTCTCTCATACTCTTTGTATCCAAAATGTTTTAAAACCTTATAGCTTCCATCTTTTTTCAGCATAGCAATATCTGGGAGTTTTATGCCATTAAATGTAGTATTTTTAACTATCGTATAGTGCATCATATCTTCAAAAATTATTTTCTGACCCACACATAAAGGCTCATCAAAACTATAATCTCCGATAATATCACCCGCCAAACATGTATTTCCAGCAAGTCTATATCTATATTTTTTCTCATTTGGCAAACCTGAATAGCGAACATTAGCACGATATGGCATAAGAATAGTATCTGGCATATGTGCTTCGGCTGAAGTATCTAAAATAGCTATTTTCATACCATTTTCTACTACATCAAGTACACTTGCAACCAAACTTCCACTTTGCCAACCAACAGCTTCTCCAGGCTCTAAATAAACCTCAACATTGTTACATCTTTTTTTAAACTCTTTTATTACACAAACAAGTCTATCAATATCATAATCTTCTCTTGTTATATGGTGTCCACCGCCAAAATTTATCCATTTCATTTTTGGTATAAAAACGCTAAATTTTTCCTCAAAACCTTTTAGAACTCTCTCCAATGCATCAACATTTTGTTCACAAAGTGCGTGAAAATGAAGTCCCTCAATACCATCAATTTCATTTTCCTCAAAATTTGCTTTTGTTATTCCAAGTCTGCTAAATTTTCCGCTTGGGTCATACATCTCTACTGGCGAACTTGAAACTTCTGGATTTATCCTAAGACCACAAGATACTTTTTTATTTAAGGCTTTTTGTCTAAATTTTTTCCACTGAGAAAATGAGTTAAAAACTACATGGTGACTAATTTCTAAAATTTCATCAATATCTTCATCTTTAAAAGCTGGCGAATAGGTATGAACCTCTTTTTTAAATTTTTCATATGCAAATTTTGCTTCATAAAGTCCGCTTGCACAGCACCCGTCAAGATATTTTGAAACAAGATAAAAACTATCTTGCAAAGCAAAACCTTTTAAAGCTAAAAGTATTTTTACTCCACTTTGCTCTTTTACATACGAAAGTCTTTTTAGATTTTCTTCTAAAAGCTCTTCCTCGCAAACATAAGTTGGTGTTTGGATTTTCTCTAACACATTTTCTAATTTACTAATTTTTTGATTTTTTATCATATTGTTTGCCTTTTATTAGATATGGTAATTATATTAAAAAGTTTTGAATTTATCTTTATAGTAAAACATAAACAACATTGTGCTAACTTGAAACACGATATTGGCAATTTTCTGGAGTGTACATCACTTTAGCAAAATTTTTTGCAATTAGTTCAGTCTCCAAAACTTCTCCGTGTCCTTTTTTAAAATATTTATCTCGCCATATCTCATTTTTCCGATAATATTCATTTTCAATTTTTAAAAACTGATGCTCTTTTTCATATACATGATAAGCAAAATCAAGCTCTTCACTAACAAGAAGTTCTCCTTCCAAACATTTTTTTGAAAACCAAAGATTTATTTGAAAAGTATATTTTGTGTTGTTAGTAAATTGATAATCACGATAATTGTAAAATACCGTTGCACCACTACCAAAAGGTAGCACTCTTCCGTCATCTGGAAATGGGTCAAACGAGTGATGATAACGTTCAACTATTGTTAGTGGACTATGAATTGCTAACCAATGTATAAGATTTGATATTTGACAAATTCCTCCACCAACACCAGCTCTTGCCTTTCCAAATGAGAGTTCCATACCAAGCAAATACCCTTTTTTCCTTGTAGGAAGTCCAACTAATTTGCAAAAAGAGAAAGTTTCACCGGGTTTAATAATAACTCCATCTATATTTTTTACTGCAATTTTTAAATTTGTTATTTTATTTATCTGAAGCTCTATATCATTAGCTCCAAGTTTTTTTAGCAAAACTGATTGGTGTTTTTTTACTCTAAAGGAAAGTTTTTTGTTTGTTAGTTCACTGGCATATTTTTTACTACCAAAGTACCAGTCAAAATAACGCCTAACTCTTCTTAACCAAACTGACAAAAAATAGAATATAAAATGTCGTTGGCTAAGAAGTTTTCTCTGTTTTTTCATTTTAAAATGTTATACAATCTCAAAATTCTCATTTGGGTCAAGTTCTAAAATTTTCCAAGGTAGCCCTTGAATATTCAGCTCATCCATAAATGGCTTTGCATCGAACTCCTCCATATTAAAAACACCCTCTTTATGCCAAGTTTTTGACATAACCATTTTTGCTCCTATCATAGCAGGAACTCCTGTTGTATAACTAACAGCTTGAGCTAACGTCTCCTTGTAAGCCTCTTCGTGGTCGCACACATTGTAGATATAAACTCTCTTTTTCTTGCCATCTTTAAGCCCTGTTATAAAACAACCGATGTTAGTTTTTCCTTTTGTTCTAGGACCTAAACTCGCCGGGTCTGGAAGTAGAGTTTTTAAAAATTCAATTGGAATTATATCCATTCCTTTATGATTTACTGGTTTTATTCCAAGCATTCCAACATTTTCCAAACATCTCATGTGTGTTAGATAACTTTGTCCAAAAGTCATAAAAAATCTTATTCTTTTTAATCCTTTAATATTTTTCACCAAACTCTCTAACTCTTCGTGATACAAAAGATAACTATCTTTTGGACCAATTTCAGGATAATTCCAAACCATTTTTATCTCCATTGGCTCAGTCTCTATCCATTTTCCATTTTCCCAATATCTCCCTTTTGAACTAACTTCTCTTAAGTTTATCTCTGGATTAAAATTTGTTGCAAAAGGATATCCGTGATCTCCAGCATTACAATCAAGAATATCAACCTCATTTATCTCATCGAAAAGATACTGCTGTGCATATGCACAAAAAACATTCGTAACTCCTGGGTCAAATCCACTTCCAAGAAGTCCCATAATTTTTGCTTTTTTAAACTCGTCATCTCTTGCCCATTGAAGTTTGTACTCAAACTTTGCACAATCAGGGTGTTCATAGTTTGCAGTATCAATATAGTCTACTTTTGTTTTTATACAAGCGTCCATTATGGTCAAGTCCTGATAAGGAAGTGCTAAATTTAAAACAACTTTCGGCTTTACATCATTTATCAAAGCAACCAGTTCATCAACATTGTCAGCATCAACTCTTGCTGTTTTTATGTCAATTTTATACATTCTTTTTATATCACTTGCGATTTCGTCGCATTTTGATTTTGTTCTACTTGCTAAAACTATATTTTCAAAAATGTCGCTATTCATTGCACATTTTGTCGTTGCTACACGACTAACACCACCGGCACCAATAATTAAAATTGTGTTCATTTTAATTTCCTTTATTTTAATGTTTTAAGAATTACTTTTGCTAAATTCAAAGCACGGGCACGATGAGAAAATTTCTCTTTTACCTCATCGTCAAGCTCTCCTAAAGTTTTATCAAAACCTTCGGGGATAAATATCGGATCATATCCAAAACCATTCTCTCCTTTTGGAGTCGTTATCACCTCACCATACATCCAGCCATGTACGCTAAACTTGCCTTGTTTTGTAACAAGCGCTATACAAGCAGTATAATAAGCTGGTGTTTTTTGTACATTTTTATCTTTTATCTTTTGGACTAAAAACTCTAAATTTTTCTTTGCATTTGTTGGAAATCCTGCATATCTCGCACTATAAATTCCCGGTTCATTATTTAATAGTGGCACACTTATGCCACTATCGTCTGAGAGTACAATAACATCTTTTTCATCATCTTTTATTTTACCAAAAACTGCACAAGCCTTTATAATGGCATTTTCTTTGAAAGTTTTTCCATACTCTTCAATTTCAAACTCATCCATAATTTCGCCAAACGAATAGACCTCAAAATCTTTTAAATACTCTTTAAATTCCCTTATCTTGCCTTTGTTTGAAGTTGCCAAGACTATTTTCATTATTTTCCTTATTTTACACAGTAAAAGGTATTTTATCAACTTTTGCTTTAAATAAAGTAGATAACATAGTAAAGAGTTTCTTTAAAATTTATAAAGTAAAATACCATTTTTGGTTAAAAGGTCTGTTTTATATGATTAAAATTGTAGTTCCTCTTAGTATTATCATAGCTCTTAGATTTTTAGGGCTTTTCATAGTTATGCCTGTTCTTTCAATATATGCACTAAGTCTGGAAGGTTCTACAGAAATTTTGGTTGGTGTAACGATAGGAATTTACGCTATTTCGCAAATGATAACGCAAGTGCCATTTGGTTTGATGTCTGATAAAATAGGAAGAAAAAAGATAATTGTTTTTGGAACTATTATATTTGTTATCGGCTCGATAATATGTGCTTATGCAGATACGATTTATGGTTTAATGTTTGGAAGGGTTATTCAAGGAGCTGGGGCAATTAGTGCTGTTGCGACTGCTATGATAAGTGACTTGATTAAAGAGGAGATAAGAACAAAAGCTATGGCTATAATGGGTGCAATTATCGCACTTAGTTTTGCGCTCTCTATGATAGCTGGACCACTTATTGGTGGGCATTATGGGGTTGATAAACTTTTTTTAATTACTTCAGTTTTGGGTGTTTTGTCTCTTCTGCTTTTGATTAAAATACCAAATCCACCAAAAATTAAATATGGAGTAAAGCCTCAAAAAAACTATTTTTTTAAAATTTTTACCAACCCAAATCTTTACAGAATGAATATCACCAACTTTTTACAGAAAGCCTTTATGACTATGACATTTATCAGTATTCCGATTGTTATGAACAAGAGTTTTGGTTGGAGCAATAGTGAGCTTTGGAAGTTATATTTTCCAGCAATGCTATTTGGTCTTTTTGGTATGTTTTTGGCAGTTAGACTTGGTGGAACAAGAAAAAAAAGCAAAGAGATGTTAGTTGTTGGTGTTATTTTGTTTGCTATTGCTTATATTATTTTAGGATATGCGAAAAGTGATTTTTTATTTATCCTTGGAGTAACTATATTTTTCCTTGGCTTTAATATTCACGAGCCACTTATGCAATCTCTTGCGAGTAAATATGCAAAGGCAAATGAAATGGGGTTAAGTCTTGGGATATTTAATGTTTTTGGATATTTTGGAACATTTTTAGGGGGAGTTGTAGGCGGTTTTTTTTTAAAATACTATTCGCTAACAGGTCTTGGTTTAGTTGTTTTTTTCCTATGTTTGTTTTGGTTAGTCTTGTTAATAACTCTTAGAAATCCATCATTTACAAAAAACTTTTATGTACCAGTAGAGAAAATTGACTATCCAAAAACAAAACATCTTAATAGTTTAGAAGGCATTGTTGAGTGGTATATAAATAAAGATGAAAATCTATTAGTTATAAAATATGACTCAAAATTAATAGATGATAAAACTATATCAAATATTCTCAAACAGTAAAAATTTATACATTAAGTTTTTATTGCTTAATTCTTGAAACTGTTAGTTTTGGCTTGTATTCATTAAGAGCAGGTTCATTGTTTATCGAAACTATCTCTATAACATAACTACCCGGATCAAAAAGGAGTGTGCTTATCTCTCTAAAAGCACTTCTATCTCTGTTTTGCCCAGAAACTCCATTGATTGTATAGACCTCATCTATCAAAATCTGACTTCCATCTTTTATCAGCTTCATAGAAAATGTTAATGGCATAGAAAAAAGCCTATTTTTATTTTTATCATCTGTTTTTGAAAAATCAATTTTTACAACATAGATATTTGCATCTTTTACATTAAAACTAAGTCTTGTTGGAATATTTTTTGTGGCTATATCTAACTCTTTGCTTAGGCTTATTGTGTTTTTTCTATCATAACTCCACACAAAAACAGAGACAATGATTAACAGTGCAACGGCAACAAAAATTCGCTTTTTCATATCCAACCTCATAAAATTTAATGGAAGAAATTGTAACATAATGTTTCTAATTAATTTTAAATAATGGCATATTAATCGAAACTAACAGATGAAATTTATGTTAGTTGCTATTTTTACAAAAATTTAGTCTATTTACTCTATAATGATACTTTATCTTAAATTTTGGAGACAACAATGAAAAAAAAGCTACTTATTTTTATGACATCGGCTATAGTTTTATTAACAGGCTGTCTGAATAGACAAAACAACTTATCCTCTGAAGAGGGTATTAAATTGGCTCTGCAAAATACGAACTGGATTTTGGATAGAATAGATGATAATTTGTTTAATCCTCTTATAGTTAATGGCGAAGTTATCGGACTTTCCACGCTAAATTTTAATGAAAAAGATTTTCACGGAACAACAGGAGTAAATCAGTTTAGAGGAAGTTATGAGATTGATAAAAACAGTTTTACAACCTCACCTATTTTAACTACAAGAATGGGTGCTATGAACGCCGAACTTGCAAACAATGAAGCTAAAATTCTTGAGATTTTAAACTCTGATGATAAAAAAATTGAACAAAATGGTGATATTTTGACGATTTTCTCTTCAAAAGGAATTTTGGTTTATAAAAAATTGACACTTAAAAATGAAAGTGCTGAGAATGTAAAACTGAACAATAGCGTTTGGAATTTGGTTTCGATAGGCGATGAGAATATAGCAGAGCTTGTTGAAAAGTATAACATTGAGCAAGTTTCCCACCTTAGAAACTTGTCTATGCAATTTAAAGATAATAAAATTTCTGGATTTTCAGGAGTAAATCACTTCACAGGCGAGTACGCTATAAAAAATGATACCATATACACAACTCCTCTTGCTTCAACTTTAATGTTAGGAATACACGAGGATATCAACAAATTAGAGCAGAAATTTTTAGACGTGCTGTCAAGTAGGCATTTGAATTTTACCTTAGAGAATAGTGACACAATGATACTGTTCTATTCTAATAAAGAGAGATTGGTCTTCACACGCGTTTATATGTAAAATTTGCATATATTTATTTTTCATAGACCTTTTTTGGCTTTTCTAAAATCGGTCTATGACAATAAAATAAAGTCTTTTCTCAAGCCCTACCTATCAA
>JAIRQK010000126.1 GCA_031256525.1 Campylobacteraceae bacterium | reverse complement strand
GTAGAGAAAAAAGATGGTATCTATTCATCTTTATCTAAAATGCAATTTAGTTAATGTTTGAGATATGATAGACCTAAATTATTTTAAATAAAAAAAGACTAATAGCCATTATAGCCATTCCTCCAACAACGCCAAGTATTGCTACATGTCCGTTACCATATTTTTTTGCCGCTGGTAAAAGTTCGTCCAAAGAGATAAATACCATTATCCCAGCAACTATTCCAAATGTTATCCCTAATGTTAAGTCTCCAAGAAGTGGAGCAATAAGAAAAAAACCGACAATAGCACCAAGAGGTTCTGCAAGACCAGAAAAAAATGCATATTTAAAGGCTTTCTTTCTATTTCCTGTTGCATGATAAATTGGCAAAGAGACAGCCATTCCCTCTGGAATATTATGAATTGCTATAGCGGCTGCAATGGCAACTCCAAGTGATAACTCATTTAAAGAAGCTACAAAAGTTGCAAACCCTTCTGGAAAATTGTGAATAGAAATAGCAATAGCAGTTACAATGCCAGTTCTTTTTAGTCTTGAGCTGGATATTTTGTCATCGTGCCTAAGTTCACGAAGTTCATTTGCATTTTTAAACTCATGAGGATTTACATCTTTTGGGACAAGTTTATCGATTAAAAACGATATTGTGATACCTATAAAAAAGCATATTATGCTCAAACTCTCTCCCATTATCTCACCAAAAAAAGAGATAAAAGAGGTTTTTGATTTAACTAATATCTCAACAAAAGAGATATATATCATAACTCCCGCTGAAAAACCCATTCCAAAAGAGAGAAATTTTGTATTTGTAGGTTTTGTGAAAAAGGCGATGGCTGCACCAACACCGGTGGAAAGTCCAGCAAGTAGTGTAAGCAAAAAAGCATACACATAGTTAGAAAAAGCTAAACTCTCCACGATTTTATAAACTTATATCAGCTATTTACGCAAACAGTTGACCAACCATCCAAAGCTCTTTTTCTAAAGTAGCTATGTTTTCATCAGCCATTGCTGTGGTTGCTTTATCTCCAGCTTCATCTGCTAAATCTGACAATTTTTTCCAAGATGTTAGCATATATTGCAAATCTTTAATGATAGCACTAATTACATACTTTGTATCAAAGCTATCGCCTTTTTCTTCTTCTATCTTAGTGGTTTTAGCAATCTCTTCTAATGTAAGGATTGGTTTTTTACCAAGTTGTAAAATTCTCTCAGCAGTGTTATCATAGACATCAGACATCATATCATATAGTTTTTCTGTATACTCATGAACTGAATAGAACTGCAGACCTTTAATATTCCAATGGTAGTTGTGAAGTTTTACAAATAGAGCATTTGCATCAGCTTCAATTTGTCTTAATTGTTCAACGACTTTTGACATTCTCATCTCCTTAAATAAAATTACAAAATTATAGCAAGTAAATCTAAAATTTTTATTAATTAATAAAAATTATTAATTAAATTTAAACAGTAGTCTAATTATAGCAAAAATTCTCACTTTGCAGAGTTAATATCTTTATAAATTAAAACCTCTTTGCATTTTTTACAGTTATAAAAGTATCTTTTTTGTGAAATTCTTTTATGAATTATAGATGATACATAGTGTTCCATACATTTGCATATGTAGACAAATTTTTTTTTATTTTTTGAAAATTCGTTAAGTTTATAATTTATTTTATTTTTTGTAGAATATTTTTTTTGGCTTAAAGTCTCAACTATATTTTTCCACTCTCTTGAATGAGGTTTGCTTTTTGGGTAGATTTCCATTTGTACAGCGTGAGCAAGTTCGTGAGTTAGAACATCATCTAAATACTCTTGTCCAAACTCCTCTAACAGTTTTGTATGCAAACGAATAATATAGCTGTTTTTTGCTACCTTTTTACATTGTCCGATTATTCTGCACCCTTTTAGATTGGTTAGAAATTTAATATTTAAGGATAATTTGTAAAGCCCTTCTACTATTTTATTTAATCTATGAAAGGTATCATTTATAAGGTTTTCATTTTCCATAAAATATTGTAATTAAAAACTGCTAACATTATACTTTATGTGTAAAACTATTCACTTGCATTGACTAAAAAGGCTTTTGTGCTAATGCTTAGTTTTTGTCCAATTTTAAACTTTTTACTCTCTTCTTCGCTGATCACTATTTTTGTTAATTGGTTGTTTATCGAAATTATCGCAACATATACAACATCTATCTTTTTAATATCCAAAAGCTCACCAACAAAAGAGAATTTTTGACTTCCTGTTGTTTTAAGAAGAGTTTGAATTGGAGTTCCATCTTTGACTATTTTACCATTTTCAAGAACCAGTACACGGTTGCAAAGCCTAAAAACTTCAGTTTGGTCGTGGCTTACTAAAATTGTTGTTGTGCCAAACTCTTTGTGTAAAGACAAAAGTTCATCTTGTAGTTTTGCTCTCATAGTGCTATCAAGTGCAGAAAGAGGTTCATCAAGTAGGAGTATTTTGGGACTTCTCATCAGTGCACGACATAAACTAACTCTCTGTTTTTGTCCCCCACTTAAAGTATCTGGTTTTCTATCTTGAAGCTCTTTTAGTTCGGTTATCTTTAGAAGATGTTTCGCAAGAGAGCGGTCATTTTTTGCATATAAAAGATTTTCTTTTACGCTCATATTTGGAAATAACGCATAATCTTGAAAAACAAAACCGATATCTCTTTTTTGAGGCAAAAGAAAAGTCTCTTCATCTTGCCATATTTTTCCATCAACAACTATTTTGCTGTTTGATTTTTCAAGTCCAGAGAGTATCTTTAAAAATGTAGTTTTACCACTCCCGCTTGGTCCATATAGTGCTATAATTTCGTTGTTGTTTAGAGCGATATTAACCTCAAGGTTAAATTCCCCAGATACGCCTAATAGCTTTTTGTTTATATTTAAATTTATCAAGATAATGGACTTATTTTATGTTTTTTATTAAATATGTAAACGATTAAAAGAACCAAAAAGCTAATTATCAAAAGCATTGCACTTAATATATGTGCTTGTGTAAAATCACTTGCTTCAAAAGCATTATAGATTGCAATTGACGCAACTTTTGTGTTCGCTCCGCTTCCTCCAACAAGTAAAATTACGCCAAACTCTCCCATTGTGTGAGCAAAAGTTATAACAAGAGCGACAATCAAAGATGGTTTTATGTTTGGAAGTGCTACTTTTAAAATGGTCTCTATTTTACCTTTGCCGCAAAGATATGACGCTTCAATAATATTTTTATTTAAACTTTCAAAACCGCTTTGCAGTGGGTGCAACATAAAAGGTAAAGAGAATATGCAACTTGCAATGACCATACCGCTAAAATTAAAGACAAGTCTAATTCCAAAATACTCATCTAAAAATATCCCTATAGGTGAATTTATGGGAGATAGCAACACTAATATATAAAAACCAAGAACTGTTGGCGGAAGAACAAGAGACAAGGTTGTTAATGCTTCTAAGATGGGTTTTGTTTTGGATTTTGTTTGTGAAAGCCACCACGAAAGCGGTAAACACAATATAAAAAGTATGATAGTAGTTACAATTGATAGTTTTAGTGATATAAAAAATGGTGTGAAATCTATCATAGTTTAGCACTTATTGAAATTTCACTTGCATTAATTAATGCATATATTTTTTCATCATTTTGCAAAGATAGTTTTTCTACACTATTTGTTGTCAAAAGTGCTTCTAAAAAGATATTATCTGCAATTCCAATCTTAATAGTACTTAATATTTTGCCTTTTTTTATATCAACTATTTTTGCACTAATAATATTTGGGTAAGATGAGTTTATAAAAGCATCTTTTGAAATTGCTATGTGAGAGGGATTTATATGTAGAACAACTTTATCACCTACACTTATATCATTAAGCTCCAAACTTATCATTTGTAGCTTTACGCTATCTAATTCAAAAAAAATGGTGTTCAGATCCTCTTCGCTGAAAATCTGAACAACTTTGGCTTCTATTTTACTCACTTTTGCAATACCTCTAAGCAGCAATATCCTCTGAAGTTTCAGCCGCAGGAGTATTATATCCAAAATCTTGGAGTATTTTTTTACCATCTTCACCAAGTAAAAAGTTGTAGAAAAGTTCTGTATCTTTTAAATTTTTCGAACTTTTTATTATAACCATAGCTTGATTTATCGGATTAAATAGAGATATGTCAATGCTTATCCAGTTAACATTTTCTATATATTTTTTCATATTATCTGTGTAAAAAGTTGATTTTGCAACAAAACCAATATCGGCCGCACTTAACACTTGAGCCGTTACTTGACCGATACTTTCGGCAAATATAAGTTTATTTTTAATATCATCATAAACTTTTGTGCTTTCCATAGCCTCAACACTTGCTTTTCCATAAGGTGCAGTTTGAGGATTTGCTATGGATATGGTTTTGATAGAGTTATTTTTTAATAGCTCTAAACCTTTGCCAAAATCAATCTCTTTGGTACTAAAAAGTGCTAATGCTCCTTGAGCGTAAATTTTAGGCTCTTTGGTTGATAGATTTGCATTAAAAATCTCTTCTGCAAAACCAACATCTGCACTTAAGAATATATCAAAATCAGCACCATTTTTTATTTGTGTCCTAAAAG
>JAIRQK010000122.1 GCA_031256525.1 Campylobacteraceae bacterium | reverse complement strand
ATTAATCTGTGTAACTCTATTTTTAGCTAAAAACTTTAAATTTCCCTTGTATCTAACGCCCTTTTTGCGTATTCAATTCCAAGTTTGTATGCTTTTTCGTTTGCTTCTTTAACTTTTGTTGGAACTTTACTTAGCATAACCTCTTTGACAAGTTCGTGGTCTAATGCTTTTGTCATTTCGACTGTAGTTGCAAGTGCTATGACAGATTGGGTTATCACATTTCCAACCTCTTCTTTTGCAATGGTAATGATTGGAATTTCATAAATTTTCCATCTGTTTTTATCATCAGTTGCAGGAGTAACTAAATTTGGCTCTACAACAATGATACCACCATTTTTAACACCATTTTTAAAAGCATCATAACTAACCTGTGCCGTTGCTAACATAAACTCGATTTCGCCCTCATTTGCATAAGGATATAAAATTTCACTATCGCTTAAAACAATATCAACTTTTGTAGGTCCACCTCTAACTTGAGATGTATAAGTTGACGCTTTTACGCCATATCCATTATTTTTAATTTTTGCTTCAGCCAAAATCTCTCCAGCAAGTATAACGCCTTGTCCGCCAACACCAACAAATCTAAACTCTCTTTGCATAGATTGGTCCTTTATAATTTTACGGTAGTATTATTTTTAGCAGCTTCGATAACCTTATCGTAAGCCTTACAATACTCTAATTTACTCTCGTCTTTTTTCAAAACACCTATTGGAAATTTGTCGCTTTTTTCTTCTTCGCTTAACATATCGTATTTTGTTTTTGGTACAATTTTGCTTTTAAGCCATTCGATATTTTGAATAGCTTCGCCCATTTTGTTTTTTCTACCAAGATTGATATGGCAGTTTGAAAATATATCAAAAAATGAGTATCCATCATGTGCAAATCCATCAACAAAAACTTTTTCCATTTTTTTTGGGTCGATTACAGACTCTCTTGCTATAAAGGTAGCCCCTGCAGCATCAGCCAATTTTGCAGCATCAAAACTTGGATCAACATTTCCATATTGAGCTGTAACTGTCCACATTCCTTGAGGAGTCGTTGGCGAAGTTTGTGAATTTGTTAAACCATAGATGAAATTGTTAATAACTATATGATTTAAGTCAATATTGCGTCTGCAACCGTGAATTGTATGGTTTCCTCCGATTGCTAACCCATCTCCATCACCAGTTACAACTATAACATGTTTATCGGGATTTACGAGTTTTATGCCAGTAGCGTATGCAACCGCACGCCCATGAGTTGTGTGAACTGTATTGCAATTTATATATGAGCTAATTCTGCCACTACAACCAATTCCAGATACAACGCATACATCATTGATATCCCAACCAAGTCTATCTATAGCCCTAATGATACTTTTTAATATAATTCCATCACCACAACCCCAGCACCAAAGAGTTGGCATTTTATCAGTTCTTAGATATTTATCATAATTAAAAGCCATTTTACATCTCCTTGATTTTATTCATTATCTCTGTTGGAGTAAGAGCTCTTCCATTTGCCTTTAACAATCTGTGAAAATCTCTTTTTATAATTCTTTCAATTTCGTCTGAATATTGTCCCATATTTAGCTCAGCAACTAAAATTTTATCGAATTTAACGCTCAACTCTCTAAGTTTTTTTTCTGGACTAGGCCAAATTACTTTTGGTCTAAAAAGTCCAACCTTTATGCCCTCTTCTCTAAGTTTCAAAATCGCCTCTTTTGCACTTCCAGAAACGCTTCCATAAGCAATTAGTAAAATTTGGGCATCATCAAGCATAAACTCTTCATATTCAACTATTTTATCGGAATGAGCATTTATTTTGTTAAGAAGTCTTTCGATATTCTCTTGACAAATTGTAGCGTTTTCTGTTGGAAAACCAGTTGGTCCATGATGAAGACCTGTTATATGATATTTGTAGCCTTTAAAGAAAGGATTTAAAATGGCTGGTTCATCATATTTTGCTTCATAAGGCTTATAATTTTCAGCTGCACCTGTAAATTCTTTTCTTTTATAGATATTCTTTTCTACTTCAGAAATATCGGGCAATAGAGCTTTACCATACATATGACCAAGCGTTTCATCAAGCAAAACAAACACGGGAGTCATATACTGTTCAGCTAAATTAAAAGCCTTGACTGTAAGAGTGTAAGCCTCTTCTAAATTTCCCGGACAGACTGCGATAGTTGCAAAATCACCATGAGTTGGCACTTTTGCTTGATTTATATCTCCTTGCGAAACACGGGTTGGAAGACCAGTTGATGGACCTCCTCTCATAACATTTATAATCACTAAAGGAATTTCAGCGATAAAACCATAGCCAATTTGCTCAGATTTTAACGATACACCCGGACCAGAACTTGCTGTCATAGATTTAACACCGCTCATCGATGCACCAAGTGCAACAGAAATTCCGGCGATTTCATCTTCCATTTGGATAAATTTTCCACCATTTTTAGGTAGTAATACGCTCATTTCGTGAGCAACTTCGCTTGAAGGAGTTATTGGATATCCACCAAAAAACTTACAACCACAATCAACAGCAGCATGAGCGCACAGTTCATTGCCACTTGAAATCATCTCTCTTGACATATTACACACCTATTTTTCTGAAGTTATTTTCTTTTATAGCAATCGCTCTTGCTCTTGATTTTTCAGTTAGTTTTGCAAAATTAATATTCTTATCTTTTTCTGCAACAAATATAGCAAAATCAGGACAATGAAGTTCACAATCCCTGCAACCAATGCACGATTCTGGCTCAATCACTTCAATGGTCGCACCAAGAGTTGAATGTGGGTCTGAAACCATTGCGATAGTTCCAGAAGGACACAAACTAACGCATATACTACACGCTTTACATTTTTTTGTGTCAACCCAAACTAAAACATTTTCTATTTGGATATTTAATGAATTCATCAAAACTCCTTTTTAAATTATTTTAAAACCTCTTTTATCTTTTTTCCTATATCTGCTGGAGACTGAGCGATAATGACACCAACGCTTTTAAGAGCCTCTATTTTTTCAGCAGCAGTACCTTGTTTGCCAGAGATAATTGCTCCAGCGTGTCCCATTCTTTTTCCTTTTGGTGCAGTCATACCAGCAATAAAGGCTACAATCGGTTTTGTTACGCTTTGTTTTATATATTTTGTCGCTTCAATCTCTAAATTACCGCCAATTTCACCTATTAAAACAATGGCTTTTGTCTCTTTATCTTCCTCAAATAGTTTTAAAAGTTCTATATAATTTAAACCAATTATAGGATCACCACCAATTCCAACAGCAGTTGAAATGCCATAACCCTCTTTGACTACTTGATTGCTTGCTTCGTAAGTTAATGTTCCTGATTTTGAAATAAGCCCTACTTCGCCCTTTTTAAATATAAAACCGGGCATTATGCCAATTTTACACTCGTCACTCGTTATAATTCCCGGACAATTTGGACCAATTATCTGCATACCTTTTTTTGTTGCATAAGCTTTTGCCAACATAACATCTTTAACCGGTATCCCTTCTGTTATAACAACAGATAGTTTTATACCAGCATTTGCAGCTTCCATAATCGCATCAGCAGCTGCAAAAGGAGGAACAAATATCATACTCACAGTTGCTCCTGTTTGTTTAACTGCATCAGCAACTGTGTTAAATACAGGTTTTTCTAAATGTGTTTGTCCACCTTTTCCCGGAGTAACTCCACCAACAATTTTTGTTCCATACTTTATGCATTGTTCGCTATGAAAAGTTCCCTCTTTTCCAGTAAAGCCTTGAACTATAACTTTTGTATCTTTATCAACTAAAATACTCATTATCGTACTCCTTGTGTGGCTTTGACTGCTTTTTTAGCCCCATCAGCCAAATCATTTGCGGTAATAATATTTGGAATATTGCTACTATTTAAAATTTCAATCGCCTCTTTAGCATTTGTGCCATCAAGTCTTACAACTATTGGAACATTAATTTTTGATATCTTTGTTGCTTCCAAAATACCATTTGCAACTCTATCACACCTTACTATTCCGCCAAAAATATTTATAAAAATTGATTTTACATTTTTGTCTTCTAAAATAATTTCAAAACCTTTTGCAACAGTTTGGGCACTTGCATTTCCACCAACATCTAAAAAATTAGCAGGGCTTCCACCCTCATATTTAATGATATCCATCGTAGCCATAGCAAGTCCTGCACCATTAACCATACAGCCAACATTCCCATCAAGTTTTACATAAGATAAATTGTATTTACTTGCTTTGATTTCGCTTTCATTCTCTTCAGATAAATCCCTTAAGGCTTCTATATCATTGTGCCTAAACAATGCATTATCATCAAAATTTATCTTTGCATCTAAAGCAATAAAGTTTTCATTATGAGTTAGGACTAAAGGGTTTATTTCAATCATTT
>JAIRQK010000105.1 GCA_031256525.1 Campylobacteraceae bacterium | reverse complement strand
ATGTCAGCTTCACCCATTGCCTCTTTTTTTATGACAAATGATACGACAAATCTAAGCAACGCAAAACCACCAGCAAAAATCAGAGCATTTTCAAGCCTTAAAAGAAATTCCGGGTGAATTAATACCAAAAACAGAGCTGGAATAGTTAAAACATCTGGAACAGCTTTATATCTCAAATCAATCACAAAAAGTGCCAAAAGTAGCAAAAACACTAAAGAGCTTAAAATCGCTAAATATAAACTCTCCTCTTTAAAATAGCAGACAAGAAAAATAACTCCGCTTAAAAACTCTATCAAAGGATATTGGATACTTATCTTTTTCCTGCAAAAGGCACATTTTCCCCTTAAAAACAGCCACGAAAGTAGTGGAATGTTGTGATAAAACTTTAGTGGAGTATTGCACTTTACGCAATGAGAAGCTGGATATGCGATGCTTTTAAAAGCAGGAACTCTTAAAATAATCACATTTAAAAACGAACCAAATATAAGCCCCAAAATAAACATAGAACAAGCTATCATAAACCACCAAACTTTCTTTTTGTATGTAAAAACTTTTCAATTATACTATTAAATTCATCTTCTTCAAAATCAGGCCACAAAGTATCTGTAAAAAAAAGTTCCGCATACGAACTTTGCCAAAGTAAAAAGTTTGAAAGTCTTCTTTCGCCACCTGTTCTTATTAAAATATCAACTGGCGAGATGTTCGCAGTATCAAGATGTTTTTCAATATTTTCTTGAGTAATTTCAAGTTTATTTTGAACAGTTTTTTTACAAGCTCTTGTTATTTCATCAAGTGAACCATAATTTAACGCTAAAATTTGTGTTAAGCCACTATTGTCCTTTGTTTTTCTCTTAACATCTTCTATGGTCTCTTGTAAGCTCTTATCAAATGCACTCAAATCACCAATCGCAAAAAAACGGATATTGTTTTGCATTAGAGTATTTAGCTCATTTTTCAAGAATTTTTTTAAAAGATTCATAAGAAAGCTAACTTCAGTTTTTGGTCTTTTCCAATTTTCTGTGCTAAAAGCGTATAAAGTTAGAAATTTCACACCTTTTTTTGCAGCGGTAATTGTTATTTTCCTAACAGTTTTTGCACCTTCTAGATGTCCGAAACTCCTACTTTCTCCTCTTTGTTCAGCCCAACGCCCATTACCATCCATAATAATGGCTATATGATTAACTTCATTCAAATCATAACTCTTTAAGATTGTCTAAAATTTCAAAAGATATTTCAAGTTTTGATTTCATTGAAAGCTCTTTTGTTGAAGTCTTTGTTATTAATGTAATTTTGTTATTTTCGCTTCCAAAAGGATTGCTCTCATCAATAATATTCAAACAAACTACATCAACTTTTTTATTGATGAGCATATTTTGAGCATTTGCAAGTCCGTTTTCTCTATCAAGTTCAGCTTTAAAACCTATAGTTTTTATCTCTTTTTTCTCTAAATTTGCAATGATGTCACTATTTTTTTCAAATTCAATCGAAAAAGTATCACCTAAGCTATCTTTTTTTATCTTTCCATTAACTCTATTTTTTACCCTAAAATCACCAACTGCTGCAGCCATAAAAAGATAATCATTTTTATTTTTGCACTCACTTATAGCTCTACTCATCTCTTCAGCACTCTCTACATATAGATATTTTATCGGCAAGCTCTCATCATTTTTATAAGTCTTTATAAAAGTAACATTTGCACCATTGATAAAAAGAGCTTTTGCTAATGCATCCGCCATTTTTCCACTTGAAAAATTTGAAACATATCTTACATTATCAATTTTTTCAATCGTGCCACCGCCAGTTACGATTACATTTTTTCCATTCCAACAGCTTTTTGTTTGCAAAGCCTTTACGCATTCAATAAATATAGTTTGAGTTTTAGCTAATGCACCATTTCCAACATCTCCACAAGCCAATAGTTTCTCTTGAGAGTTTATGATAGTGTAGTTGAAACTCTTCAGTTTCTCAAGCGAGCTTTGCGTGGTTTTATGTAAAAACATAGCCGTATTTGCAGCTGTGGCAATCACTATCTTTTTTGTAAAAGCCAAAGCAGTTGAAGTCAAAAGATTGTCCGCAATTCCATTTGCTAATTTATTTATAGTGTTTGCAGTTATTGGTGCGATTACGAAAATATCCGCCCATTTGCTTACTTTTATATGGTTATTTTCATTACTCCAACTCTCAGTATCATCGCTTATAACTATATTTGAACTTAAAGCCTCAAAACTAAGAGGTGTGATAAACCTTTTAGCATTTTCGCTCATTAATATTTTTACATTTGCACCATTTTTTATAAAAAATCTAACAAGCTCTAATGCCTTATACGCCGCTATGCTACCTGTAATACCAAGAAGTATTTTTTTATCTTTTAAAAGTTGCATTTACTCTTTTTCTCTGTTAAAAAATTTATAGAAAAACCCTTTTACTATTTTTAGTGGTTCTCTATTTATCGCAAGTGAGCCTTTAGGAATATCTTTGGTTACCGTTGTTCCAGAGGCTATTATCACATCATCTTCAATTATCACTGGTGCAATAAATTGCGTATCACTTCCGACAAAAACATTTTTTCCTATGATTGTTTTATGCTTCTCTTTTCCGTCATAATTGCATGTAATTACACCACAACCTATGTTTGTTCCCCTATCAATTTCTGCATCGCCAATGTAGCTTAAATGAGAGGCTTTTACATCTGTTAGGGTTGATTTTTTTATCTCAACAAAATTTCCTACTTTAGAACCTTTTGTAAGCGAATATGGTCTAATATGAGCCATTGGTCCAACTTCAGAATCAACTATAGTGCTTGATTCTATGATGCTATGAGCTTTTATGCGAGAGTTTTGAATATGCGTTTTTCCTATCAATGCAACACCATTTTCTATAAAACTCTCTCCTTCAACTATAACACCAGCTTCGATATAGATAGTTTCAGGAAGACGCATAATAACACCATCTTTCATAAGTCTTGTTTTGATTCTATCT
Organism: Campylobacteraceae bacterium; assembly: GCA_031256525.1. Taxonomy (GTDB): domain Bacteria; phylum Campylobacterota; class Campylobacteria; order Campylobacterales; family Campylobacteraceae; genus JAIRQK01. The sequence goes on along the minus strand of JAIRQK010000105.1, from coordinate 177 downwards.
TGCATAATTGCTTCAGCTTGTGAAAGTTGCACTTTTGAATTTACACCCATAAATGTTTGCTCATCAACAATAACAGCTTTAACTGAGTTTCCATTTTCATTTGCAAGAGCGATTAAATCAGTTATATAGTACTCTTTTTGTGCGTTATTATTGGTTAGTTTTGGAAGCATTTTATTT
>JAIRQK010000052.1 GCA_031256525.1 Campylobacteraceae bacterium | reverse complement strand
GTCTGTCCAAAATCGTTTTGTTCGATAAGAATAAAATATACAATAACTAAAAATACAACAAAATATCGGATAAGCGATAAAAGTTCTTGTATAACAGTCTCTTTATCAAGTTTTATCTGCCTTTCAAAACTCCAAGCAAGAGCAACTACAAACCCAACTTTAAAAAATTCAGTCGGAGCAAGAGAGATTCCCGGAAGTCTTATCCATCTTTTCGCTCCCCCAGCACTCACTGCTAAAGATTCTGGCAAAAAAGATAAAATGACAATTGCACTAAAAAATATGAAAAATATTGAAAACCCAATTGGCAAAAAATATTTATCAGGGTCCAATCGTGCTAAAAACCACATTATAAAGATACTAATAAGTCCGACAATAAGCTGTCTAATAAAAAAATGAAAATGTGAATATCCAAATTGAAGAACGGTGTAAGTTGTAAGAGAGTACGAAGCTATAATGCCTACAAATATACAAAAAGAGCAGAGAAAAAATAGTTTTCTATTTGCAGTCATAATTAAGCCTCTAAATTTGAAAAAAATCAAGAGCTGATTTTACAAAAAAATCTATTAAAAGATAATTCAAAAACTTCTGTATGTAAATATTTATTGGTATAATTACCGTTTGATTTTAATTATTTAAAAAAGGTACTATTATTTATGTCGGCAATAGAACAACAAAAAACAGATGAGCAACATAATAAGTATGAGAGTAAAAAGAAGAATAGGGTTGCAGCATTTTTTATATTTTGCGTAACTGTTGCATTTGTTGCATTTATATGTGTGTTTTACCATTTAGCGACAACCGATAGAAAACTTCCAGCATTTGTAACAAGCAAAAAAAGCTCTGCAATAAGAGGAAATATCGTTAGTGCTGATGGGTATGTTTTAGCAGCAAGTCAGAAACTTTATAGGGCTGAAGTTTATCCAAATTTTATCTCTCCGGATAAAGAGGAGATGTTTATAGATTTGTACTCAATTTATAGTGGTGATGATAAAGAAGAGGTGAGAAAAAAGATTGAAGATTTTAAAAAGCAGAGTGATGAAAAGAGATCTGAAAAGGTGGTGCTTTCTGAGAAGATATCACCAAAAATAGCTGAAGATTTAAAGGTTTTGTCAAGAAGACTTAGTATGCTTAAAGTTTTTATAAAATACAAAGGTCTCTCTGAAAGAAGCATAGATATCATTGAACATCGCGAAAAAAGAGTCTATCCATATAATGATACACTATCTCCGCTGATTGGTCATATACGAGATGAGAAAAAAGATAATTTTATAAGTCTATTGGGAATGAATGGAATTGAGAGGTATTATGAGGATAGATTAGCTCCGATACAAGACTTTTATTTAAGAGGAAATAGGGATATTTCAAATACAGTTATATTAAATGGTAATGCAGAGGTAAAACAGAAGATAGATGGGCAAAGCATAGAGTTATCAATCCCCATAAAACTTCAAAAATCAATTGAAAAAATACTTGATAATGCCAAAAGAAATTTCCATGCAAAAGAGATAATATCGATAGTTATGAGAAGCGATACAGGGGAGATAATGGCTTTTGCAACGAGTAACCGCTACAACATAAACTCTATCCAAAACAGCGATATACCACTTTTAAGAATTAGTGCAGCAGAAGATGTTTATGAGCCGGGTTCTGTTATGAAACCTATTGTCTATGCGATTTTATTACAAGAAGACAAATTAGACCCAAAAGAGATGATAAAAGGTTATGGCGGGACATACAAAATTGGTGAGTATACGATAAAAGATGAGATACCAAAAGATCGTATGACAGCTGAAGAGGCACTTATTAACTCTTCAAATATAGGAATGTTTCAACTTGGTCAAAGACTTGATGGAGTGATTTATCACAGAAGATTGGCTGAATTTGGACTTGGAAAAAAAACAGATATCGATTTATCTGTAGAGAGTACAGGAACTATTGGAAATGCACAGTTTTTAAGCAACACTATCTCTAAAGGAACAGCCTCTTACGGATATGGAATCAATGTAAATTTTATACAGCTTATTCAAGCCTCTAATGTCTTCAATAACAATGGAGTATTTATTTCACCAAAAATAGCTTCATATATAGTAGAAAAATCAGGCAAAAAACATAAGATAGAAAACGAACCACCAAGAGATGTTTTAACAGAAGAGAAGAGTGAAATTGTTAAAAATGCACTTATAAAAGTTGCGTTTGAGAGAAATAGAAAAAGAGCTTTAGTTGAAGGAGTTGAGATAGGTGGTAAAACTGGAACAGCAAGAATTGCTTCTAATAAGGGTGGCTATAAAGAGAGATACAATAGCTCATTTATTGGTTTTGCAAATGATAAAGAGGGCAACAAATATACAATTGGCGTTTTGGTTGTAGAGCCAACTACTGCGAACAATCTCTATTATGGTGCACAAAGTGCTATGCCAACTTTCAAAAAAATTGTAGAGGAGTTGGTAGAACAAGACTATCTAAAGCGAGATTTGGACAAATAAAGCAAAATAACCACCATCGACTACAACCATTTGAATTTGAAAAATTACAATTTCATTTTTTTAATAAAATTTTTCATAATTATTTATATATCTAAGAGTTTTAACTTAAAAAACTTTTAGATATATAAATGAACGCAAAAAGGATAAAAACTGGCTTATGTAGTTGAACAGATATCTAAAGAGGATTATGAAAAATATAATCTTGCGGAGATAAATAAAAGATTAAGATATGGAAGTCCACATGATTATTGGGCTATTGATAGAGAGAGATTTGGCTTAGATCTTATTATGTTTCTCGTGATAGAGAAAATAATGGGGAAGAGATGTATACAATTTGGGACTTTTATATAAAAGGGCACTTAATATCTGTTGAAACCAAAGAGATAAAATGGAATCGCAATAAAGAAAAGAAAGAGTTGTATATATATAAAAAAATCCTTAAACTTGAAATCCCAAAAGAGATTGAAAATGAAAAAGAGCAAATACTTAAAGATTTAAAAGAAGCATTTGGAGAAGCATTTGGTGATCCATTTTATGCACTTAATTATAATAAAGATAAAAATAATAATAATAATAAATTTTTTGAAACCTGTATAGCATACTTAGAATACAATGGAGAATTAATATGATGACATTAAAACAAGCAGAAGAAGCATTAGCAAAGTTAATAGATGATAAAGGCTTATCAGCAGCAGCTACTATTCAAAAATAGATAATAAAAGATAAAGAGTGTATGATAGAGTTTTTAAATAGCAATAAAGATATTCAAAAAAAACAATAGAGTAAAACAGAAATTGAAACAAAAAATATAATAACAAAATGAAAAATAGCTTATAAAATCGCAAATAACTTTGTAATGTCAAATCATTTTAAAAAACTTTAGATAAAATTATAAGATTTTTTAAACGAAGTTAGGGAAAATAAAAAATGGATATTAGAGAAGAGTTTTTAAAGTTTTTTGAAAAAAAGGGACATAAAGTCGTTTCAAGTGCACCTCTTGTGTCAGAAGATGCTACGCTTCTTTTTACAAATGCAGGAATGGTGCCATTTAAAAATATTTTTACTGGTGAGATACTGATACCAAATCCACCTCGTGCAGCAAGCTGTCAAACATGTATAAGAGCCGGTGGCAAACATAATGACTTGGATAATGTAGGATACACTGCAAGACATCATACTTTTTTTTTTTTTTTT
>JAIRQK010000043.1 GCA_031256525.1 Campylobacteraceae bacterium | reverse complement strand
GTATAGATGAGTCACTCTTCACAACAAGAGCTAACGCTTTTTCGCCATAACCTAAATGTGAAAATATTTGAATATCTTGACCTGATGATTTTGCTAAAATAGCTGGCATATCTGCCATAATACCAACATCAGCATTTCCTGATGCAACTGCCTCATTTACTAAAGGACCGGCCTTAAACTGAGCCCATGTATAAGTAGCACCAACATTTTTTAACTCTTCTTCTAAAAATCCAAGATTTTTAGCTACAAATATAGGTGCATATAGAGGATATGGTTGAGCTGCTATTCTAAGAACTGCAGGCTCATTTTTAACCTTATCGCCTTTTTTATTTTCACAACCACTAAATATAAAAGTTGTGATAATACTTAATAGTAATATTACTTTTTTCATTTTATTAACTCCATTTTGAAAAAATATTAAAATGCACATGCCAAATCAGAATCAGGGTAATTTCCACAACGCCTGTAATCATCAATTTGGAAAATCAGGATATCTATCCGCAACCTCATTTAATGTCAATCTGCTTCTTGTCATCTATTACGATTCCTTTGCCAATCTATCTAAATGTACAAAATAAGGTCTTTTGCAACTCTCTTCCTCTACTCTTTTAAGTAGAGTCTGCTCTACAATCTCCAAAGGTTTAAAAATCCATACTGTGGAGAGGTCAAAATTTTTGTTTCTATTTTGAACCTCTTCATGATATTTTTGAAACACTTTGCCACTTACTATAGCTTTCGTAGGTTGAGCTATGATTTTAAAACTACGTTTATTACTTGTTATCAGCAAAATACTCACTTTTTTATTAAACCAAAGGGCTCTATTTAAGAAATGATTTGACAAATATCTTTACACTCTCTTTATCGTTTAAAAAATTTAGAATCTCATTTGACATTGCAACCCCCTCCCTCTAAGATATTTTTCAATTATCTTTTTGAGATAAGTCTCGTATCAAATGCTCCACCTGTTACTACCTCACCACTTGCAGTAAGTGGTTTTTTACCAGGCAACAATGGAAATACAAGTTCAGCAAAACGCACTGCTTCTTCTAAATGTGGATAGCCAGAAAGCACGAATGTATCAGCTCCAAGATCTGCATACTCTTGCAATCTCTCCACTATGGTTTTAGGATCTCCAACAAGTGCAGTACCAGCACCACCTCTAATTAAACCTACACCAGCCCATAAATTAGGAGATATCTCAAGTTTGTTTCTGTCGCCTTTATGTAGGGAGGTAATACGTTTTTGTCCAATGGAGTCAGAACTATTTTGAATCTCTTGTGCTTTTGCAATAATCTCATCATCTAAATGGCTGATAAGCCTATTTGCCGCTTCCCAAGCCTCTTGTTCGGTCTCCCTTACTATCACTTGAAGTCTTATGCCAATTCTAACATCTCGCCCAAGAGCTTTTGCTCTTTTTTTCACATCAGCTATCTTTTCAGCTACTAAATGAGGCGGCTCTCCCCAGCTAAGATATGCATCTATATGTTTTGCTGTAAAATCATGTGCAATATCAGACGAGCCTCCAAAATAGAGAGGTGGGTGTGGTTTTTGAACAGATGGAAACAGGTTTTGAGCATTTTCAACACTATAATATTTGCCCTTATGTGTAACCTTTTCACCACTTAAAATTCTTTTCCAAAGAGTTATAAACTCATCTGCTGCCTCATATCTCTCATCGTGATTTAAAAATACTCCTTCAGCAGCAAGTTCTTCAGGCCAAGCTCCCGGAACAACATTCAGTATAAGTCTACCATTTAAAGCCTCATCAAGTGTAGCTGTTTGTCTTGCGAAAACAGTTGGACTTCCAACTGCTGATGTACGCAAAGCAACTAACAATTTAATTTTACTAGTCACATTAGCAAGTGATGCTGCTGTGATGAAAGGGTCTAAATTGCCACTTCCTGTAGGAATTAAAAGTCCATCAAATCCAAGGTGTTCAGCAGTTGTAGCTATTTGTTTCAAATAAGCGTTACTAACAGGTCTTGCAAATCTTGCAACCGATGATGACTGACCAAGATACCTACCATCTCCGCCTGTAGGTAAAAACCAAAAAATATTTAAACTCATAAATGCCTCCTTTATATTTTAGTAATTCAACCAACAAATCTTGAGTTAATTTATCTACTTACTATGGTATTTATATTAGGCGGAATTGTACAACTACAAACTTAAATAAATATTAATAAAATATGATTTTGTAAATAAATTTAATGTATCTTGCTAAAATATTGATTAAATATATGGATAATAAACGATAAGAAAAGAGTTTAAAGCCATACTGACTCTAAACTAAAAATGAGTAATCTGATAAGTAAAAAAGAGTATGCAAAAGATGACTTAGCAAAAAGTGATGCTACTCGCTCTCTCTATCTTCATCATCTTTTTCTTCAAATATAACTTTAGTGCATAGAACTTTTTGAATTCTATTGCCATCAACTTCTAAAACTTTAAATTCAAACGGTCCACAACTAACAACATCATCTATGTTTGGTGTTCCGCCGATTTCGCTAAACACAAAACCGCCGATAGTTAAAATCTCTTCAGCTTCATCATCAAGAGGATATTTCAATATATTGCTAACACTTTCAATATCAAGCATACCATTAAACTCATAGATATTTTCATCAATTTTTCGCCACTCTTCATACTTGATATCATGTTCGTCCGATATATCACCCATAATCTCTTCTAATATATCTTCCATTGTCAAAAGACCAGCAGTTCCGCCAAACTCATCGACAACCAAGGCTGTATGAATTTGCTCTTTGTTCATTTGAGCTAAAATATCAGAAATAGACATATTTTCTGGAACAAACAAAATTTTTCTAACTAACTTTGAGAGGTCATTTATAGGTTTTTCTGAAAAAACATTGACAAGTACATCTCTTAAATGAATCATTCCTAAAGGATTGTCTTTATCGTCTTTACAAAATGGATATCTTGTATATCTGGTTTCAAGTATAGTTTTTATATTTTCCTCATAACTATCTTCCGCATAGAGGCAAATTGTATCCTTTCTTGGCGTCATAACCTCTTGGGCAACTGTGTCTGAAAAATTTACCGCATTTTGTATAATTTGACTCTCAACTGAGTCGATAAAACCGCCTTTTAAACTCTCATTTACAATGATTTTTATCTCTTCTTCTGAGTGTCCAAGATCATGGGCACCAGCTGGAGCAATGCCTATAAGTTTTAAGAAAAATCCAGCAATATAATCAAAAGTTTTTATTAACGGAAATAGCAATATCCAAAAAACATAAAGCGGTTTTGATATAAGAAGTGATGAACGTTCACTTTTGGCAATAGCTATCGATTTTGGTACAAGCTCACCTAAAACCACATGTAAAAGAGTTATGAATGTAAAAGCAATTATAAAACTTATAGTGTGAACAGCAACACCTGTTATTCCAAAAAAATTGTATAGTGGTGCTTGGATAAGCCTTGCAACAGCAGGTTCACCTATCCAACCAAGAGCCAAAGAAGATATAGTAATTCCAAGCTGAGTCGCACTTAAATATGTATCAAGCGAATTTGACATTTTAAGTGTGAGTTTTGCATTTGGAGTGTCATTTTTCGCAAGTTCTTCTAACTTCGACTTTCTCACCTTCACTAATGCAAACTCTGACAAAACAAAAAAACCATTTAGGAAAACTAAAAAAAGAGCCAATAATATCATTAAAACAGAAGAGGTAGAAACTACATCTGTAGTTTGAACAGCGTTTGAGGTTGCATTTAACATCTCAATCGTCGAGGGACCATCAGGCAAAACATATCCTTATTATATAAAAAAATTAATTTTTAAATATCTAAAATTCAAAACATTATATTAGCATATTTTTTTACTATTTTAGCAATCAAAGATATTTTTTCTATCTGCGTTAAATTTCATATCTCTCTTTTTTGTAAAAAAGTAGTAGATATAGTATAATATAGTATTAATGTTGCTGAGTGGAGGCTTGTGATGAAATTGGAACAGAAAATTGAAATTAACATTTTTGATTTTTTTAAATATGGTAAATTTGATTATATTAAATTGGGTCACACAAAAGAGTGGATAATAAACAATTTTCCTGACCCTGATGATTTTACTGCTAACGATTTGTTTGAAAAGAGATGTAGTATTTGGCGGTATGGGGATATAGAGTTTCATTTTACTGGTAATACATTGTCTTTGATATACTCCGATAAACTGGGTGTTGAGTTTAATGGAGGGGAGAGTTTGATAATTGATAAGTGGATATTAAATGCACCAAATTTAAAATTGATAAAGGCTTTGGAAATATTAAACGAAAATGATATAAATTATGAAAAAAAAGAGGAATGGGGCGGCATTAATCTAAAATTGGAGAGCGGAGTCAAACTACTATTTCATAATTTTGCTGAAATTGATGGATTAAATAAAAACGATTATGAGCTATTTGCTTTTGGATTGGAGGTTTTAAATTATTAAATATAGTATAACAAATGCAAATTATTGTCCGAAGATGCTTTGAAAAAATAATATAGAGAAAATATGTAAAATTGTTATTATTCTTAAAGTTTTTTTACAATCATAAATACAATATTCTCTTTTTCTTTATTTAAACTATCTACTAAATTTGTTGTTTACAAAACTCTTTACCAGATAGTATAACCCAATCTATAACTTTTTCAGGTTTATCATCTTTGTTAGTTAAATAACCAAAGAAACATTTAGGAGGTGTCTCAAACTTATAGATATATTTATCTTCACTATAGACTTCTCTTCTATGTTGGTTCATATTTGGTATATGTGAACCACCTATAGCTAAATTTCTGTTTTTTGCAAATCTTTCATAAGTTTGCTCTGTAATAAAAGGGTCACGCATAGCACAACTACTTAATATAAATAAACTAATTGTTAAAAGAATAATTTTAAATAGTTTCATTATTAACTCCATTTTTATATTTTTAAATACAACAAGCCCAACCTCTTTGTTCTATACAACACTCTTCACCTTTTAATATAACCCATCCTAAATATCGTTTAGGTTCATCTCTAT
>JAIRQK010000028.1 GCA_031256525.1 Campylobacteraceae bacterium | reverse complement strand
TTTGCAATGATATTTTCTGCGAAAAATTGTCCCCAAAGTTTTCCTAAATCTTGCTGAGATTGGCTGTTTGCATTTGTTGTCCGAATGGAAATGCCAATTACTTTAAATCCGTTTGTCATTTTTATCTCCTTTTGCTAAATTTATCAGCAGCTTTATTTTTTCATCGTAAAAAATTATTCACATATCAATTACCCCTTCTTTTAGTCCTTTAAAAAGTTTGCCATTATCATATGATTAAAAGTTCCATATCTCTGTTTTTTTCTGCAGCAGTATGAACCATAGTCAAATTTGCATATGAGTAACAAATGAGTTCTCAAACAGTTTTTTTTATTTCAATTCTCCCCAGTTTTTACCGATATTTATGGCTGTTTTTAGCGGAACATTAAGAGTGTAAATATCTTCCATAATTTTACTTGCTTTTTGCGAAAACTCATCTGCATACTTATTTTCTACTTCAAAAATAAGCTCATCGTGAATTTGCAAAAGAAGTTTAGCGTTTTTATCTATTAGCTCGTAAAATATCTTATTCATTGCAAGTTTTATAATATCTGCGGCACTGCCTTGAAAAACCGCATTTATAGCTTCTCTTGAGTAACTTGAAATGAACATTGGTGTAGCATTTGCAAAGTCAAAATTTCTTCGTCGTCCAAGCAAAGTTTCAATATATCCATTACGTTTTGCCTCCTCTTCCACAAAATTAAGATAGGTTTTAACTGTAGGAAAAAGACTAAAATAGTTATCAATATACCCTTTTGCCTCAACTTGTGAAACATTTATAGTTTGTGAAAGTTTTCTTGCACCCATACCATAAATAAGACCAAAATTTATACTTTTAGCGATACTTCTTTTGTCTTTTGCTTCATCTTTTCCAAAAAGTTTCACAGCAGTTTCCAAATGTATATCTTTATCCTCTTTAAATGCCTGAATTAAAGCACTATCTTCACTAAAATGTGCAAGTAGTCTTAACTCAATTTGTGAATAGTCAATCCCAACAAAACTAAACCCTTCCTTTGCTATAAAACCAACTCTTACTTCGCGTCCAAGCTCTGTTCTAACTGGAATATTTTGCAAATTTGGCTCTTTTGAACTAAGCCTGCCTGTGGTCGTTCCAGTTTGTAAAAAACGCGTATGAATTCTCTGCTCTTCATCAGCTTTGGCTAACTTCAAAAGTGGCTCAATGTAGGTTGATTTGAGTTTAAACATCTCGCGATAATTTAAAATTTTCTCAATTACTGGATGCTCGTTTACAAGCTCATTTAGCACATTTTCATCTGTACTATGTCCTGTTTTTGTCTTTTTGATAGTTTTTAAGCCTAAATTTTCAAATAAAACAGTACTAAGTTGCTTTGTTGAATTTATATTAAACTCGCATTCGCTTAATTTATAAATTTCGCGTGTCAACTCGGCTAAAATCGCCTCGCTTTTTGATAGAAGCGTTTGAAAATGATGAGCATCTATTTTGATACCTGCATTCTCCATATCTCTCAAAACTTCGATTAGTGGAAACTCTACATCTTTTGCAACCTGTAGAAGTTTAGGCTCTAAAAGCTCTTTTAACTTAAAATATAGCTTATATGTTACCCATGCGTCTTCACTTGCATATTTTGAAGCTGTTTCAATATCAACATTTGCAAAAGTTGAGTTTTTAGCAACAATATCATTAAACTTTATCGTTTCGTAGTTTAATAGCCTTTTTGAAAGCGAATCCATTCCAACACTAAAATCAGAGTTCAAAAGCCATGCGAGTATCATTGTGTCCGCATAAATTTTTACATTTTCAAATCCAAAATTTTTCTCTATAACATTCAAATCAAACTTTAAATTTTGACCAACTATTTTATTTTGAAATATTAATTTTAAAGCCTCTTTTACATCATCTTTTTTAACCTGCTCCCCTACTCCAAGATAGCTATGTGCTATTGGAATATAATAAGCCCTCTCCTCCTCGAAACAAAATGAATACCCTACGATATTGGCATTTATGGAGTCAATAGAATCTGTTTCAGTATCAAATGCAACAATAGCATCATTTGGAATTTCTTCAATAACTTCAAAAAGTTTTTCCTTAGTATCCAATAAAATAGCAGTAAAGCAATTTTTTACCTCTTTTTTTGGAGACTGACCAATTTTATGAAGAATTTGCCTCATATCATTTTTTATAAGTTCATCTTTTATATTGACCAAAAACTCATGCTCTGGAAATTTAAAATTTTCAAGTTTTTGATATACATCTAAGCTATCATCAAGTGCTGTTAACTTATGACTTATGAAAGCATTATCTTTGTTTTCTATTAAAACGGTTCTAATTCTATCATTTCTAACTTCATTGACCCTATTATAAACACTAACCAAATCGCCAAATTCATCTAAAAGTTTTTTTGCACCTTTTGGACCAATACCTTTAACACCCGGAATATTATCGGCACTATCTCCTGCAAAAGCAAGATAATCTCTTATTTTAGAAGGTGGGAGTCCAAATTTTTCCATACACCCTTTTTCGTCAATTTCCACCTTTTTTAATGGGTCAAATATAACAACTTTTCCATCATCTATAAGCTGATATAAATCTTTATCGTGAGTTACAATTCTTACTTTAATATCATTTATTTTTGCGTGTTTTACCATAGAAGCTATAACATCATCTGCCTCATATCCCTCTTGAGAAAATTGAGCAAAGCCCATCTTTTTTATCCACTCAATCGCAATAGGAAGCTGTTTTAACAAATCTTCAGGCGGCAACACCCTATTCGCTTTATAATTAGGGTCTATCTCATGGCGAAATGTTTTCCCTTTGCTATCAAGTGCAAAAAGTATATATTCGCTTGGAAACTCTTTCTCAATCATATAAACAAAATTTACAAAACCAGTCAAAAGTCCTGTTGGAAAACCGTCCCTATTTTTTAAATTGGGCAATGCATAATAACTTCTAAAAAAAAATCCAAATGTGTCTATTATCGTTATAGTTTTCATTTTTCTCCTTTATGCATAAACTCGACTTTAGATAACTCCTCAAACTCTCTATCTAAAAACATTCCGGTATAGCTTTTTGTTTTTTTATGTCGCAAAGCAAGTTCTTTTGGAGTTCCCGCATCAATTATCTTTCCGCCCTTATCTCCGCCCTCTAGTCCCATATCGATAATATAGTCACCATTTTTAATAACATCTATATTATGCTCAATCACCAAAACAGAGTTGCCAAAAGAGGTCAAATGATGAAGCACATGTATAAGTTTTTCAACATCGGCAAAATGAAGACCTGTCGTTGGTTCATCTAAAATGTATAGAGTATTTCCAGTATCTTTTTTGCTAAGTTCTTTTGATAGTTTTATCCTTTGGGCTTCTCCTCCGCTTAAAGTAACAGCATTTTGACCAAGAGTAATATACCCAAGTCCAACATCTTGTAAAGTTTTCAATATCTGATAAACTTTTGGGATAGATTTGAAAAACTCTGCTGCTTCATCAACACTCATATTTAAAATATCTGATATTGATTTTCCGCGATATTTTATCTCTAAAGTTTGAGGATTATATCTTTGTCCTCTACAAGCATCACACTTAACCAAAATATCTGGCAAAAAGTGCATTTCAATTTTTATCTCACCCTCACCTTGACACTTTTCACATCTTCCGCCCTTTACATTAAACGAAAAACGCCCTATTTTATATCCCCTTATTTGTGCCTCTTTTGTTTTTGCAAAAAGTTCTCTTATCTCGTCCATAACACCTGTGTAGGTTGCTGGGTTGCTTCTTGGCGTTCTTCCAATAGGGCTTTGGTCAAGATAGATAACCTTATCAAGTTTTTCAAGTCCGCTACACTCAACTCCATACACTTTTTTAACTTTTTTTGCGTGATTTAAAAACTCTTTGGCAACAGGTAACAATGTTTGAAGAATGAGGGAACTCTTACCACTTCCGCTAACTCCGGTTATTACAACTAAATTTTTAAGGGGGATTTTAACATCTAAATTTTTTATATTATTTATATTCACATTTTTTATCTCTAAAAACTCGCTTTGCGGTCTATTTTCTTGGTAGTTTATAACCTTCTTGTTTGACAAATAAAGTGCGGTTGTAGTTTCGCTTTTCATAAGCTCATCTAATGTCCCACTAAAAACAACTTCTCCTCCAAATTTTCCAGCATTTGGACCAATATCTACAATAAAATCAGCTGCCTTAATCGTCTCTTTATCGTGTTCAACGACTATTAATGTATTCCCTTTTTCTTGCAAAGTCTTTAGAGTTTTGATAAGTTTTAAAGTATCTCTCTCATGCAGTCCAATACTTGGCTCATCTAACACATACATAACCCCAGCCAATCCACTTCCAATTTGCGAAGCAATCCTTATCCTTTGGGCTTCTCCTCCACTTATAGTTCTTGCATCGCGTCCCAAAGTTATATATCCAAGTCCAACATCATGCAAAAAGAAAAGCCTCTCATTTATCTCTTTAAGAATAGGCGTTGCGACCATTTTTTCTTGCTCTTTAAAATGTTTAAAATTGCTTTCGTTAGCAAAAAATTCGTAACTTTCATCTATTGGCATACTTACAATTTGCGTGACATTTTTATTCGCAACTTTTACTGCTAAACTCTCTGCTTTTAGTCTAAAACCATTGCAAACATCACATTTTTTTTCACTCATATATTCGCCAAACTCACGCTCATCTTTAACTAAATCATAAGCAACTTTAAGCACCCCTTCCCATCTTTTTGTAATTTTGTGTCTTTTCCAAACAAACTCAACATCACTTCCATTACCGTGAAGTACCGCTTTTTGCTCATACTCTTTTAGCTCATAAAATGGTTTATCTATGCTTATTTTTTCGCTTTCACAAAATGCCATTAAAAATTTATAATAGTAGCTTTTATTAAATCCATATAGTATTTTAACAGAGCCTTTTTCTAAACTTTTTTCATAATCGATTATTTTTGATAAATCAAGTGCATATCTTATTCCAAGTCCATCACAAGTTGGACATGCACCTTTTGGAGAGTTAAAAGAAAAACTAAGTGGCTCTAATGGGTCAAAACTTATTTTACAATCAAAACAAGCAAGATGCTCACTATATCTAACACTTGATTTGCTAAGTCCAACATCTGTATAATTTAAAATATCAACCTCAACTTCATTAAAACTCTCTTCTAACGCTTTTTCAACGCTTGAAGCTATTCTCTCTTTGTTCTCCTCCCTTAAAACAACTCTATCTATAACAACTTTTATTGTATGTTTTTTTGTCTTTGAAAGCTCTATCTCCTCATCTAACCTCGCCATAACCCCATCTATCATAACTCTCACATACCCTTTTAGACGAAGTGACTCTATCAAATCAGAAAATGTTCCTTTTTTTTCATTGATAAGAGGAGCTAAAATCACAAGCTGAGAGTTAATTGGGAGTTGTAAAATTTGCTCGATAATGTCCGAACTTGACATTTTAGATATTGGTTTCCCGCATTTATGACAAAATTGCTTCCCAACTCTTGCATATAAAAGCCTAAGGTAGTCATATATTTCGGTTATTGTTCCAACGGTTGACCTTGGGTTTTTGCTCGTTGTTTTTTGGTCAATTGCAATTGCTGGGGTTAATCCCTCTATTTTATCAACATCAGGTTTTCCAACTCTATCTAAAAACTGCCTTGCATACGAAGATAAGGACTCTATATATCTTCTTTGACCCTCCGCATAAAGCGTATCAAACGCCAAAGTACTTTTTCCACTTCCACTAAGTCCAGTAAAAACTACTAATTTATTTTTTGGTATTTCTAAATTTATATTTTTAAGATTGTTCTCTCTTGCACCAATTATTCTGATTTTATCCACAATATTCCCTTAACTTTATAAAAAGCATTAATTATACAAAAATAGTACTTAATGATTTTATTGCTGATAAAATATTGCTATCAATTAAATAATTGCCAAATTGGTTGCAAATGATAGAGTGGTATTTTTTTTCAAGGACCTGAGTCATAAACAACTCTACCCCAATGATGCATACGACCCGGAGATATTACTTGTGGAATTGGATTTATCGTGCTATTCTCGTCTATAA